>DAOMXN010000074.1:0-10154 GCA_035437025.1 Beijerinckiaceae bacterium
GGCTCGGCCGTGCCCTCGACAGGCCGCGGCAAGCCCAAGCCCGAGGGCGGGGCCGAACCCCTGCCGCAGGCGTAGGCGAAGCCCCGTCAGTTGATGCAGGCGCCGGTGGCGCGCCGCATCGGCACGAGCTGATCTTCCGGACGCAGCGCGATCGATTTGATCTTGTCGTCGCCGCAACCCCAGATGACGAAGGTCTTGACCGTGCCCTGACGCAGGCGGATGCCGGCGGCTTCGCCGGGCTCGATCAGGAAACCGGCGCCCTCGCAGGTCGCGGACAGGCAGCGCAGCCGGTCACCGTCCTCGACGCAGGAGGCGTTGTCCTCATAACGACGGTCGCGGCCGGCGAAATTGATGACGATGCGCACGTGACGGCTGTCGGCGCCATCGTATTGCTGGAACCGCTTGGGCCGCGTTATGCGGATCAGCCGGAAGCTGGTCGGCACGGCGAGTTCCGCCTTGCGGCCATAACAGACCTGCTGTCCGCGCGGAAAGATGCGGTCCAGCAACGGTCCGGCGGCGGCCTGTGTCGCGCCGAGGAGGATCAGGGGCAGGGCAAGAATGGCGCGGCGGGGTAACGGCATGGCGCTGACCTGGACAGGATTCGGACGCCAGAGGATGGGCCTTGAACGGTCGTGTTGTCCAGTCTGTTCGCCGCGACAGCCGAAACGGACGGGACAACTGGCAATCCGGTGGGCGGGGCGCTACAGAAGTACCGGAATCGGCTACGCTGCGGCACATCGCGGAGAACGGCGCATGACACGCAAATACTTCGGCACGGACGGCATTCGCGGCCGCTCGAACGGGCTCATCACAGCGGAACTCGCGATGAAGGTCGGGCAGGCGGCCGGGCTGATCTTCCGCCGCGGCGATTACCGGCACCGGGTGGTGATCGGCAAGGATACGCGCCTTTCCGGCTACATGATCGAATACGCCATGACCGGGGGCTTCGTCTCGGTCGGCATGGATGTGCTGCTGCTCGGCCCCGTGCCGACGCCGGCGGTCGCCATGCTGACGCGCTCCATGCGCGCTGACCTCGGCGTGATGATCTCGGCCTCGCACAACGCCTACGAGGACAACGGCATCAAGCTGTTCGGGCCGGACGGCTACAAGCTCAACGACGACATCGAACGCGAAATTGAGGCGCTGATCGATCAGGATCTCGGGCGGCGCCTGTCCAGTTCCTCGTCCATCGGTCGGGCCAAGCGCATCGAGGGCGTGCATGACCGCTACATCGAGTTCGCCAAACGCACGCTGCCGCGCAACATCTCGCTGGAAGGCCTGCGGGTGGTCGTCGATTGCGCCAACGGCGCCGCCTACAAGGTTGCGCCCGAAGCGCTGTGGGAGCTTGGCGCGGAGGTGGTGACGCTGGGGGTCGAGCCCGATGGCTTCAACATCAACCGCGATGTCGGCTCCACCGCGCCGCAGGCGTTGCAGCGCAAGGTGCGCGAGCTGCGGGCCGACATCGGCATCGCGCTGGATGGCGACGCCGACCGCGTGATGATCATCGACGAGAAGGGCCAGGCGATCGACGGTGACCAGTTGATGGCCGTGGTCGCCAAGAGCTTCATGGATGAAGGCCGGCTGTCGAAGCCGGGCGTGGTCGCGACGATCATGTCCAACCTCGGGCTGGAGCGCCATCTCGGCGACATGGGGCTGACACTCGCCCGCACGGCCGTCGGTGACCGCTACGTGCTCGAGCACATGCGCGAGCAGGGCTACAACGTCGGCGGCGAGCAGTCGGGCCACATCATCCTGTCGGATTATTCCACGACCGGCGACGGCCTTGTCGCCGCGCTCCAGGTGCTGGCGGTGGTGCAGCGCGAGGGCAAGCCGGTGAGCGAGGTGTGCCATCGCTTCGAGCCGCTGCCGCAGGTGCTGAAGAATGTGCGGTACCGGTCCGGCCAGCCGCTGCAGGCGGACTCGGTCAAGACCGCGATCGAACAGGCCAAGCAACGCCTCTCGGGCTGCGGGCGCCTGGTCATCCGTCCCTCCGGCACCGAACCGGTGATCCGGGTCATGGGCGAGGGCGATGACCGCGACCTGGTCAATGCGGTCGTCGACGAAGTCGTCGACGTCATCACCCGGGCCGCCTGATTCCGTCCGTCGGGCTGGCCGGGACGCGCCTGTCGGCAGGCGGCGGCGATTCGGTGCGCGAGGCCAGGGGGAGGCGACCGCGGAATGCCCGGAAAATGCTTGCCAGCGGCTGCCTGCTGTCAATGCAAGCCATTGAAAACATTCATTGTAACCAAGGATAAAGGTTAATTCTTAACGTTAAGAGGGCCTTAAGGTTTCAGTGCGAAATTCCCTCCTGTTCGCAATGCCGGTCCGCCCTGATGACCGGACCGAGACACAAGGGATTTCACATGGGCAGCCTCAAAACCCTCGCATACGCGGGCGCCGTGGCGATGGTCGCATCGTCCGCTCTGTTTGCCGCGCCTGCTTCCGCCGCCGATCTTGGCGCGCCGCCGATCATGGCGCCTCCGCCGCCTCCGCCGATGGTGGACGGCATGAGCGGTCTGTACCTGCGGGGCGACATTGGTGTGGGCGTGATGTCGTCCGCAAGCATGAAGTCTACCCTCGGGCCGACGATTGTCGCTCCGAACTACATGGTCGACAAATACAGCTTCGACAACGTGGCCTTCGCCGGGGTGGGCGTCGGCTACCAGTTCAACAGCTTCCTGCGCTTCGACGTGACGGGCGAGTATCGCACGACGAGCAAGTTCTCTGCCTTCGACAGCTTCAACGGCACTTCGTTCGGCATGCCTTGCATCAAGTGCTACAACCTCTACTCGTCCTCGATCGACAGCTCCAACTTGATGGCCAATGCCTATATCGACCTTGGCACCTGGAGCGGGCTGACGCCATATGTCGGCGCGGGCATCGGTTTTGCCCACCACAAGGTTTCCGGGCTGCAGGACGTGGGCGTGGCCGCCACCATCGGCGGATTTGGCTATGCCGCAGACACCAGCCAGACCAACTTCGCCTGGGCGCTGATGGCCGGCGTGGGCATGCAGGTGACGCGCAACCTGACCATGGATCTGGGCTATCGCTACATGAACATGGGTTCGGTCGACACGAACGCGATCCATTGCGTTCTCGGCAACGGTTTGCCCAACCCGAACTGGTGTTCGAGACACACGTACGACGTCAACTCGCATGACGTGAAGATCGGCTTCCGCTACATGTTCGGCGGTGACGTCGCCCCGGCGCCTGCCGCTCCGCTGATCCGCAAGTTCTGATCCGGCGCTCGGACAGCACGCTTTCCTGAACGCGGCCCTCGGGCCGCGTTTTCGTTTTCGGGCCTGCGGCAAAGTGGCCCCCTTTTCCGGAAATGTCTTGCATCGGGGCAGGCAGGCGCGTAATGGCGGCGGCGGGACACGCCGCCCCAACGCGGCGCGCCCATCTGCAAGGATGGAGACATTGCGATGACCAAGCCCGCCGCGAAGCCGGGGATTCTCCCGCGCGTTGCCAACTTCTCGTCCGGCCCCTGCGCCAAGCGCCCCGGATGGTCCCTCAAGAACCTCGCTGACGCACCGCTCGGCCGCTCGCATCGCGCGAAGATCGGCAAGGCGAAGCTCAAGCTCGCCATCGACCTGACGCGCGAGATCCTGGAAATTCCGGCCGATTACAAGATCGGCATCGTTCCGGCCTCCGACACCGGCGCGGTCGAGATGGCGCTGTGGTCGCTGCTCGGCGCGCGCGGCGTCGACATGCTCGCCTGGGAATCCTTCGGCGAAGGCTGGGTGACGGACGTCGTGAAGCAGCTCAAGCTCGCCGACGTGCGCGAAATCAAGGCGCCCTACGGTGAACTGCCGAACTTGAAGAAGGTCGACACGAAAAATCGCGACGTCGTCTTCACCTGGAACGGCACGACGTCCGGTGTGCGCGTGCCGGACGCGGACTGGATCGCCGCCGATCGCGAGGGCCTGACCATCTGCGACGCGACCTCGGCCGCTTTCGCGCAGCCTCTGGACTGGCCGAAGCTCGATGTCGTCACCTACTCCTGGCAGAAGGTGCTCGGCGGCGAGGCGGCGCATGGCATGCTGATCCTCAGCCCACGCGCGGTGAAGCGGCTGGAGACCTACAAGCCGGCCTGGCCGCTGCCGAAGATCTTCCGCCTGACGTCCGGCGGCAAGCTGATCAACGGCATCTTCGAGGGCGAGACGATCAACACCCCGTCCATGCTCTGCGTCGAGGATTACATCGACGCGCTGACCTGGGCGAAGAAGGTCGGCGGCCTCAAGGGCCTGATCAAGCGCGCCGACGCCAATACGCGCGTCCTCTCGAAATGGGTGAAGGCGACGGACTGGATCGATTTCCTCGCGGTGAAGCCGAAGACGCGCTCCAACACCTCCGTGTGCCTCAAGTTCACCGATCCCAAGGTGACGGCGCTCGACGCCGGCAAGCAGGCGGAATTCGCCAAGAACGTCGTCGCGCTGATCGAGAAGGAAAAGGCCGGCTACGACCTCGGCCACTACCGCGACGCGCCTCCGGGCCTGCGCATCTGGTGCGGCGCGACCGTGCAGGCGCGCGACGTGAAGGCCCTGATCCCCTGGATCGAATGGGCGTTCGCGACCGAGCGCGCCAAGCTCTAGCCGACATCAGCGATGGTCCTTCTCCCCGCGAGGGAGAAGGTGGCGCGAGTGTTAGCGGAGCGCCGGATGAGGGGCTGTCGCTCCTCGCATTTCCCTTCACCCGGCCCTTCGGGCCACCTTCTCCCGCAAAAGGGGAGAGGGGTCTTGCCCGGCTCGCGCCGCGGCCGACTTCAAGGAGCTTGCTATGACCAAACCCCGCGTTCTCGTTTCCGACGCCCTGTCCAAGGCTGCGATCCAGATCTTCACCGATCGCGGCGTCGAGGTGGATTTCCAGCCGGACCTCGGCAAGGACAAGGACAAGCTCGCCGCCATCATCGGCAATTATGACGGCCTCGCCATCCGCTCCGCCTCCAAGGTGACGGCGAAGCTCTTGGAAACGGCGGACCGGCTGAAGGTGATCGGCCGCGCCGGCATCGGCGTCGACAACGTCGACATCCCGGCCGCGACCGCCAGGGGCATCATCGTGATGAACACGCCCTTCGGCAATTCCATCACCACGGCCGAACACGCCATCGCCATGATGTTCGCGCTGGCGCGCCAGATCCCCGCGGCCGACCTCTCCACCCAGGCCGGCAAGTGGGAGAAGAACCGCTTCATGGGCGTGGAGCTGGAGCACAAGACGCTCGGCGTCATCGGCTGCGGCAACATCGGCTCGATCGCGGCGCGCAAGGCGATCGGCGTCGGCATGAAGGTCATCGCCTTCGATCCGTTCCTCTCCGAGGATCGCGCCCGTGACCTCGGCGTCGAGAAGGTCGAACTGGATGCGCTGCTCGCCCGCTCCGATTTCATCACCCTGCATACGCCGCTGACCGAGAAGACGAAGAATATTCTCTCGCGCGAGAACCTGGCGAAAACGAAAAAGGGCCTGCGCCTCATCAACTGCGCGCGCGGCGGCCTTGTCGACGAGCAGGCTCTGGCCGACGCCATCACCGCCGGTCATGTCGCGGGCGCGGCCTTCGACGTGTTCTCGGAAGAACCGGCGACAACGAATCCGCTGTTCGGCCTGCCGAACGTGATCTGCACGCCGCATCTCGGTGCCTCGACCAACGAGGCGCAGGAGAATGTCGCGCTTCAGGTCGCCGAGCAGATGAGTGACTACCTGCTCAAGGGCGGCGTTTCCAACGCGGTGAATTTCCCGTCCATCTCGGCGGAGGAAGCCCCGAAGCTGAAGCCGTTCGTGGCGCTGGCCGAAAAGCTCGGCTCGTTCCTCGGCCAGCTCACCGAGGCGCCGGTGAAGTCGATCCGCATCCAGTACGAGGGAAATGTCGCCGATCTCAACGTGCGGCCGATGACTGCGGCTGCGGTGGCGGGCGTGTTGCGTGCCTTCATGCCCGAGATCAACATGGTCAACGCGCCGCTCGCGGCGAAGGAAAAGGGCATCGCCGTTGAGGAGGTCAAGCGCGCCGCCGACAGCGAGTACGACAGCCGCATCTTCATCGAGGTCGTGGCCGAGGACATGCCGCGCCATGCCGCCGGCACGGTCTACCATGACGGCAAGCCGCGCATCGTGGAGATCCGCAGGATCGCCATGGATGCCGAATTCGCCCCGCACATGCTCTACATCCGCAACGACGACAAGCCGGGCTTCATCGGCCAGTTCGGTTCGCTGCTGGGCGAGGCCGGCGTCAACATCGCCACCTTCAATCTCGGTCGCGAAAAAGCGGGCGGCGATGCCATCTGCTTCGTCGCGGTGGATGAGAAGGTCTCGGACGATCTGCTCGAGAAGATCGAGGCCATCCCGCAGGTCAAGCGCGCACGGCGGCTGGCGTTCTGATAACGCTGTGGCGTCATAACAATTGCAGGCGGCCGGATCATGCGCGATGATCCGGCCGTTAAATTTTGGAGGGGTTCATGCGCCGCTTTGCGATTGTCCGCGCCGCGTGGGACAGCGAGGTCAGCGTCTGGTATGTCGAGGAAAGCGACATTCCCGGTCTTGCGACTGAATCTCCGACGCTCGAAGGCCTGAAGCAGCGTGTGCGCGACATCGTTCCGGACTTGCTCGAAGGGCAGGATGACGTACCGGACGAATTGGAAATCGAATTCATTGCCCACAGCCACGAGCGGGTGAAGACGGCCGCGTGATGGGCTGTGAATAGTGGGAACATTGGGGATAACGGGGACAGAGACGCAAGCCGCAGTAATTCATGTGAGTCCGGGGTAATTTGAGCCGAATCACTTAATCGAGGCTCTCGATGACCTCCTACACGCCGCAAATCATCGATATCCTGCGCCGCAACGGCTTTGAGTACTGGCGCAGCGGAAAAGACGATCACCAGATCTGGCGTCACAAGGTCACCGGCAAACGCGTCACCGTCGATTCCAAGGTGCTGTCGCGCCACAACGCCAACAAGACCTTGCGCGACGCCGGCCTTCCCAAGGCCTTCTGATCCTTCCTCTACACGCAGCCCTTGCGCTTGCGCGCCCTGTCTTTGGCGATCTGCTCCTGCCCTTTCGGCGAGGCGAGCCAGGCGCGGGCGTTCTCTTCCGGCGTCGCCGCGGAGCGTTTGAACCATTTCTCCTTCGGCTGGCCCTTGCTGAAGACGATCGCCTCCTCAAGCACCAGCGCTTCGCAGGTCAGCGCGCGCGCGGGGGCTGCGAGGATGGCGCTCGCGGCGACGACGGCGATCATCAGGCGCATGGCGTTTTCCCGTTGGGTTCCGCGAGGTTTCCACGCGAACCCCGCGCGGTCAATCGCCTCTACTTGCCTTTGCCGAACCGCTCGGCGAAGGCGATGCCGCCCAGCACCAGGGCGAGGCCGGCGGCGTGATGCCAGCCGAAGTCCTCGCCGAGCAGGATCACGGCCAGGATCGAGGCGAAGATCGGAATCAGGTTGAAGATGAAGCCGGCGCGGTTCGCGCCGATGGTGGCGACGACGGAGATGTACCAGAGCTGAGCCAGCAGTGAGGGGAAAACCGCCACCCAGATGATCACCGCCCAGCCCTTGAGCGTCGGCGCCTGGAAGGCTCCGAGCGCCATTTCCAGCCCCACCAGCGGCAGCGACGTCAGTGCGGCGATGAAGGCCATGGCCGCGAAGAAGGTGATCGGCGAGACATCCTGCGGCCGGTCGCGGATGCCGAGCGAATAGACCGCGTACATCAGGCTGGTGGCGAGAATCAGAAGGTCGCCCTGCTTGAAGGCGAGGGCCGCCAGCGTTTCCAGCCGGCCGCCGGAGACGACCGTGACCACCCCCGCGATGCCGGCGAGAAGGCCGGCGATCAGCGCCGGGGAAGCGCGGACGCCGTGGAAAGCCGCCGCGCCGGCCAGCACGAACAGCGGGGTCGAGGCCTGCATGATGCCGAGGTTGATCGCCGTCGTGGAATGGGCGGCGATGTAATAGAGCGCGTTGAATCCGGTGAAGCCCAGGATGCCCATGGCGAGCAGATAGAGCGGCCGGCGGCGCAACAGCGCCGGGATGGCACGCACCTCGGCACGCACGAAAAGGCTCATCAGCGCGAAGGAAACGATCCAGCGCAAGGCGGTCACCGCCATGGGCGAGGCCTCCCCCACGGCCATGCGGCCGGCGATGGTGTTGCCGGCCCAGCAGATGCCGGTGAGCGTCAGCAGCAGCAGGGGGCGCGCGGTCTGCGAATGGCCGGGCGTGGAATTCATGTTGAAAAGGCCATTCACTCTTTGTCTAACAGGTGTGCGGCATAGTGCATGTTCCATCCACGCTTAGACCAAGACCAGCGCCATGACACTCCGATTTCTCGTGATCGAGGGCAACAACGCCGAGGGGCGCGAACGCCAGCGCACCCGCCTCGGCCGCATGGCGAGCGAGGGCTATTCCGGCTGCCTGCGCTACCTTGCGCCGGGTTCGGTCACCGATATCTGCATGCCGGCGGATGAGGGGGCCAACCTGCCGTCCGAACGGGAATTGCGCGAGGCCTACGACGGGGTGGTGATCACCGGCTCGGCGTTGCATGTCTGGGAAGGCCATCCCGATGCCCTGCGGCAGGTGGCGTTCGCGCGCACCGTCTTTCGCGCCGGCGTGCCATTCTTCGGTTCCTGCTGGGGCCTGCAGGTGGCCAGCGCCGCGGCGGGCGGCACGGTGGAGAAGAACCCGCTCGGCCGCGAGGCGGGCATAGCGCGGGCCATCACCCTCAACGAGAAGGGCTTGCGTCATCCGATGCTGGCCGGAAGGCCGGGCGTGTTCGATGCGCCCTGCGTCCATCTCGATGCGGTGACGGAGCCCGCGCCCGGCACGACGATCCTGGCTTCCAACGCCATGGCCCCGGTGCAGGCGGCGGAAATTCACCACGAGGGCGGGGTGTTCTGGGGGGTGCAGTACCACCCGGAATTCACGCTGACGCATCTGGCGAACATCCTCTCGCTCAGCCTGCCGATGCATGTTGAGGAGGGCCGCTTCGCCGATGAGGCGCAGGGCGAGGCCTGGTGCAACGACATGCGCTCGATCTGCCGTGATCCCTCGCTCAGCCATGTCGCCTGGCGCTACGGCCTCGGGCCGGAACTGCTGGATCGGCAGAAACGGCTCACCGAGATCGGCAATTTCATCGAGCACTGGGTGAAGCCCCACGCGATCAAACGGGCCGCGGCCTAGCAACCCGGCCCGGGGCTGCCGCCGCGATTGCGTCGCGGATCGGCCACAGGAATTCCGCAAGGCGCGAATGAGTTCGCGCCAGAGCCTGACGGCTTGCGCCGTCCATTTCCGGAGGTACCCATGTCCCACCCGATCGCGACCGCCTTGCTTCGTCCGTTCCTGTTCACCGGCTGCGCCATCGCCGCGCTGTCCGCTGCCGCGCCGCTCGGCGCCGCCGAGATGGAGGCGAAATCCCGCATCGCGGCGGTCACGGTCTACCCCGACGGCGCCATCGTCAACCGTTCGGTCGACGTCGACCTGCCGGCAGGTTCGACGCTCCTGGTGTTTCGCGGGCTGCCGGCGACCATCGATCCGGCCTCGCTGCGCGTCGAGGGCCAGGCCAGCGGCGCGCTGACGTTGGGCAGCGTCGAATCCCGCATGACGCCGGCCGATCCGGGCAAGGCGACGGGGCCCAGTGATGAACAGCTGCGCACGCTGCGCCTCGACCGCGACCGGCTCGCCACCGATCTGGAATCCCTCGAAAGCCGCCGCGCCATGATCCAGCGCTATGCGCAGGCCGGCCCGGACCGGCAGGGCGAGCAGGGCAGGAGCCTTGAGGTCGAGAAATGGGCGCAGGCCTGGGAAGCGGTCGGCGCGGCACTGACCCGGGTCAACGAGGACGTGCGGCGCGCCAGGCTGGCGATTCGCGATGTCGAGGACAAGATCCGCGCCATCGAAGCCGCCGACAGCGCCCGCCGCCAGCGGACAACGCCGGAACGGGAATTCACGCTGGCACTGGAGGCGGGGCAGGCGCTCAAGGGCACACTGACCCTCAGCTATCGCGTTGGCGGCGCGTCCTGGCGCCCGGCCTATGATGCGACTCTGGAGACAGGGGAGGGTGGCAAGGCGGCTGGCCTGAAGCTGACGCGGCGCGCGCTCGTGACCCAGCGGACCGGCGAGGACTGGAGCGATGTGGCGATGACGCTGTCCACGCAACTGCGCAGCGGCGCCTACCGGCTGCG
>DAOMXN010000075.1:0-10108 GCA_035437025.1 Beijerinckiaceae bacterium
CGGCAGCGAGCCGGCGCTGATTGCACGGGAAAGACAGAGGCGCGCCGTCGCTGAGGCGCGGGATGGCCTTGTTGCCGCCAGGGCCCTGGCTCGCCGGGCGCCGGAGCTGTGCGCGGAGGAGGTCCGTCTGGCGGAACGGGCCCTCGAACGCCTCGTGGGACGTAACGATGTCGAGGCCGTCCTGGGGGCCATCTTCTCCCGCTTCTGCATTGGCAAGTAGGCGTTTCACGTGAAACAGGCGTTCGATTCTGACTCGAAACAAGCGGCAACGTGGGCGTCGGCGCGCTGTCGCGAAGCAAAGACTTTGACGAGGCAGGTCAGTTCTTCTATGGGCGAAATCCATGCGGGATGACGGTTGGAACTTCGATGTCCTGGTGATCGGCGCGGGGCATGCCGGTGTCGAGGCCGCCGCCGCCGCCGCACGACTCGGCGCGCGTGTTGGTCTGGTCACGCTCCGGCGGGACAATCTCGGCGTGATGTCCTGCAATCCCGCGATCGGTGGTCTCGGCAAAGGTCATCTCGTGCGCGAGGTCGATGCGCTGGACGGGCTGATGGGCCGCGTGGCAGATCGCGCAGGCATTCAGTTCCGGCTGTTGAACCGACGCAAGGGTCCGGCAGTGCGGGGACTGCGGGCACAGGCCGACCGCAAACTCTATCGGCGTGCGATGAGCGATGCGATTGGGCAGACCGCCGGATTGTCTGTGATCGAGGCTGAGGTTGCGGACCTGATTGTCGACGGCCATGCGGTGGCCGGAATCCGGACGGCGGATGGTCGCGACATGCGTGCCGGAGCCGTTGTAGTGACGACCGGCACGTTTCTGCGCGGCGTGATACACATCGGTGAGCGCCGCATGCCTGCCGGACGTGTGGGCGAAGCGCCGGCGGTGCGTCTGGCCGAGCGGTTCGCGGACATCGGATTCGCTCTGGACCGGCTCAAGACCGGGACCCCGCCAAGACTTGATGGGCGGACCATCGACTGGGCCAGCCTTGACATGCAGGAGGGGGACGATCCGCCGGAGCCATTCTCGGCGCTGACCGACAGGATCACCAATCCCCAGGTTCGGTGCGGAATTACGCGTACGACGGACGACGTGCATCGCGCGATCCGCGACAACCTGCATCGCTCCGCCATGTATTCCGGCGGAATCCGGGGTCGCGGACCCCGCTACTGCCCCTCCATCGAGGACAAGATCGTCCGGTTCGGTGAGCGCGAGGGACACCAGATCTTCCTCGAGCCGGAGGGGCTCGATGACGTGACGGTCTATCCAAACGGCATATCGACATCGCTGCCCGAGGATGTGCAGCAGCGCGTCGTGGCCGGCATTCCCGGCCTCCAGCGGGCCGTGATCCTGCAACCGGGCTATGCCATCGAATACGATTTCATCGACCCCCGCGAACTGGTGCCGACGCTGGAAACCAAGCGGGTGGCCCGGTTGTTCCTCGCGGGTCAGATCAATGGCACCACGGGATACGAAGAAGCGGCGGCACAGGGGATCGTGGCAGGTCTCAACGCGGCGCGACGGGCGGGGGGCGGCGACGGCGTTATGTTCGAGCGGGCGCAATCCTACATCGGCGTGATGATCGACGATCTCGTCACGCGCGGAGTCAGCGAACCCTATCGTATGTTCACCTCGCGTGCGGAATATCGGCTGAGTCTGCGATCGGACAATGCGGACCAGCGCCTGACGCCGCTTGGACTGAAACTGGGCTGCGTCGGTGGGGAAAGGGCAGCGAGGTTTGCGGCCTGGCACGGCGCGCTCGCGGAGGGACGGCACGCCCTGGAAGCGCGCGGGATTACTCCGACCGAAGGCGCTCGATTCGGACTCGAACTGAATCGTGATGGGCAGCGGCGAACCGCGTTCGACCTGCTCTCGCTGCCCAGCCTTGAGTTCAGCGATCTGATCCGGATCTGGCCTGACCTGGACTCCGTGTCGGACAAGGTGCGTGAGGCGCTGACCACGGAATCGCGCTACGCCGTCTATTTGGCGCGGCAACATGCGGACATCCTAAGGACTGAGCGCGATCGCGCCCAGGTCATCGATCTGGATTTCCGCTATCAAGGCCTGCCTGGATTGTCCAACGAGCTGGCCATCAAGCTCGAAACGATTCGACCACGAACCATTGATCAGGCGAGTCGAATCGAGGGCATGACGCCGGCGGCTCTGGCGTTGATCGCGGCGCATGCCCGGAAGCTTGAGCGGGACCGCTCCGGGCTCGTGGCATGAGCACCGGAACGGCGGCTCTCCTGGCGCAAGCCCTGGTCGAGGACCGGCGGCGCTTTGTCGATCTCAGGCCGGTTTCACGTGAAACGCTGAGAGACCTCGATCTCTATGTCGCGGCGCTGACGCGCTGGCAGGCATCAATCAACCTGGTCGGGCCGGCGACCCTTCCGCAGCTTTGGACCCGGCACTTCCTCGATTCGGTGCAGCTCATGGATCATGCTCCGGCGCATGCCTTGCGCTGGGTCGACCTTGGGTCCGGGGCGGGATTCCCGGGACTGGTGATCGCGCTTGCCCTGAAGGGCAGGGCCGGCGCAACCGTCACCTTGGTCGAGAGCAATGGCAAGAAGGCTGGATTTCTGAGGGCGGTGGCGCGTGAAATCAGCGCTCCCGCCGACGTGCGGCACGGCCGGATCGAGGACGTTGTCCCCAGGCTTGCGTCCACTGACGTCGTCACGGCGCGGGCGCTGGCGCCGCTCACGCAGTTGTTCGCCTGGGTCCAACCGCTGTTGAAAAGCGGTGCAATCGCGCTGTTTCCCAAGGGGCGCGATCTGGACAAGGAACGGGCAGATGCCGCAAGATATTGGGACTTCTCGGGCGAAGTCCTACCAAGTGTTGTAACCGAGGAGTCCCATATCCTTCGCATCCACCGGTTGACGCGTCGATCAGGACAGTCGATACCCTGAGCCGGACAAGCAGAAACGGACCCGCGCCGATGAAAGCCAGAATCCTTGCAATCGCCAATCAGAAGGGCGGCGTCGGAAAGACGACCACGGCCATCAATCTCGGGACGGCGCTGGCGGCAATTGGCGAGCGGGTGCTGATCGTCGATCTCGATCCGCAGGGCAATGCCTCGACGGGCCTTGGCATCGAGCAGAAGGCGCGGCGGTTGTCGACCTACGACGTGTTGCTGGGCGATGCGACCTTTGCCGAGGCCATCCAGCCGACCTCAGTTCCGCGGGTCTTCGTTGCTCCCTCGACCATGGATCTGCTGGGTGCCGAACTCGAGCTTGCACCGGCGCGAGACCGCACGCAACGGTTGCGCAATGCGCTCCAGCGCCACCAGGAGCACGAGGCCGAGCCCTTCACCTATGTGTTGATCGATTGCCCGCCCTCGCTCAACCTGCTGACGGTCAACGCCATGGCCGCGGCCGATGCGGTGCTGGTGCCGCTGCAATGCGAGTTCTTCGCTCTTGAAGGCCTGAGCCAGTTGCTCAAGACCGTCGAACAGGTGCGCTCAACGCTCAATCCGAACCTGATCATCCATGGCGTGGTGCTGACCATGTTCGATCCACGCAACAACCTTGCCGGACAGGTCATTTCCGATGTGCGTCAGTTCCTTGGCGAGAAGGTCTACCAGACGGTGATTCCGCGCAATGTCCGGGTGTCCGAAGCGCCTTCGCACGGCAAGCCGGTGCTGCTCTATGATCTGAAATGCGCCGGCAGCCAGGCGTATCTGCGCCTTGCGTCCGAAGTCATCCAGCGCGAGAGGTCACTGCGCGCCGCCTGACTCCGGCCCGGAGCCTCCTGCCCAACGATTCCAAAGCATTGATTCGGGGACAAAACAAATGGCGGACGAGACGCGGCAGAGGCTGGGGCGTGGACTTGCGGCGCTGATCGGCGACGTTGGCGACGAAAACGCCGTGATCGAGCGCAACCGGCGCCAGCGGCGCATCGCCATCGACCTGATCCGGCCCAATCCCCACAATCCGCGGCGGGTGTTCAGCGAGACCGAACTCGAGGAGCTTGCCGCTTCGATCCGCGAGAAGGACGTGTTGCAGCCGATCATCGTGCGGTCGGTGGCGGGGGTGCCGAACGAGTACGAGATCATCGCCGGCGAGCGGCGCTGGCGCGCGGCGCAGCGTGCCGGGCTGCATGACATTCCGGCGGTCCAGGTGGAGGCGGACGACCGCCAGGCGATGGAAATCGCCATCATCGAGAACATCCAGCGTTCGGACCTCAATCCGCTGGAAGAAGCGCGTGGCTACGAAAGCCTGATCGCCCAGTTCGGTTACAGCCAGTCCGACCTCGCCAAGGTGGTGGGAAAGAGCCGGCCTCATGTGGCCAACACGTTGCGGCTCGCCCGTCTGCCGGAACCGGTGAAGGCGCTGGTGAACGAGGGCAAGGTGTCTGCCGGCCATGCACGAGCGCTGCTGGCGGTCGCCGATCCGGAGACCGTGGCGCAGCGCATCGTCGCGCAGGGCCTGACAGTGCGCGATGTGGAAAAGCTCGCCCAAAGGGAGGCCGAGGGCGGAGAAGCGCCCAAGCCGGCGCCGCCGCAAAAGGATGCGGACACCCGGGCGCTGGAGAAGGCACTCGGTGACGTTCTGGGCCTTGCGGTTTCGATCGATCATCGCAAGGCCGGCGGGGCGCTGACGATCCGCTACCGGTCGCTGGAGCAACTGGACGGCCTGTGTCGGCGTCTGCGCGGCGCCTGACCGGCACCTTCGCCATACCGCCGTCGGGAGGGCCGCTATCCGCCATCGCCTCCGGCAAGTCGGCTGATGGCCCATAGCGTGCGCACGGTCAGGGTTTCCGCCATGCGGGCGGACTTGCGGCTCTGCAGGACGGCATCCGACAGCAGCCGCAGGGCGCGCTCAAGCCGCGATTCTGTCCACAGTCCGGCAGCACGGTGGAAGGCAGGCTCGCGCGAGAAGTGCAGGCGCGCCTGCTTGGCCACCAGCTCGGCATTGCCGTTCCGAAGCGCGCGACGCAGCAGCAGCACATGGCCGATGGCTTGCGTGAAGATGGCCGCGGGATTGGTGCCGGCGGCAAAGAATCGATGGGCTTGCGCCTCGATCTCGCGGATCTGCCCGGCAAAAGCCCGATCGATCAGCGCGCTGACCTCGTGCTTGCCGGCATCTGAGACAATGGCCGTTACCATGGCTGCGGTAACGGTTTTCTCGCCGCTGGCAAAGAGCGCCAGTTTCTCGATCTCGCCGCGCGACAGCGCCCGGTCGCTGCCCAGCGCCTGGGCAAGCAGGTCGCGGGCATCGGCTGCGATCGTAAGGCCATGGGCTTGCAGCGTATCGGCGATGAGGCGCTGAATGGCCTGAGTCGTATCGGCATAGCAGGCAATGGCCGCAACGCCCGGAGCTTTCTCCGCCAGGGTGCGAAGGGGCGATCCCGTCCGCAGCTCGCCGGCCTCGAGCGCAAGGACGGTGTTCTCCACGGGATCGGCGAAGACCGTCGTCGCGACGGCCGGCGGCACGCGGCCGGCGTTGCGCACATGAATGACGCGCGTCCCGCCAAACATGCCGAAGGTTCCCAGTTCATCCGCGAGCCGGGCCGGGTCCTGCGCGATCTGGTCCCCTTCCAGAACAACCATGTTCAGGGGATCGGGCTGGGCGCCGCCTGCGCTGGAGAGAAGCTGGGCCGTCGTCTCGCGCACCAGCCCCTCGTCCGAACCATGAACCAGGAACATGCGGTAGCCCTTCCAGCCCGAGGCGAGAAAGCGCGGCAGATCAGCAGACCGGATGACGGCCATCGGCTCCGATCAGCTCTTGGGGGCGAACAGATCGGGAATAATGCGCGCCTTGATCTGTTCCGCCAGCACCTTCGCGGATCTGATCTCCGCATCGACGGTGGCGCGCGTCGTGGCAAAACGCTGCTGCGTCCGGTCGAAGGATGCGTTTGAGGTGGCGGTTCCGAACGAAATCGAGCGACCATCCTTGATCGCGACAAGCTGGTAGTTGGCGGAGACCACCAAGGTCATGACCTGGGGCCTGCCGCCGACAGAATCGGCAACCACGCTGCCCACGGACGGGTTGGTCCTGACCGTTAGCCTGTACTGCGGGTTCTCGGGCGGCCTGCCGTTGTTCAGGACGAAATCCAGCTCCGACTTCACCTGGTGACCCAGGTGCCCTGTGATGGGCATGACCTCGATCTGGGCCAGCACATCGGCCGAACCGGACAATGCGCCGCCATGCAGCGGCTGGAAGCAACCGCCCAGGCCAAGTGCGAGGGCGAGGGCGATCGTCGGTCGGGCAAGGCGAGCGAGCATGGCGCGTTTCCCTTTCAGGCGACGATATTGACGATGCGTCTGGGCACGACAATGACCTTTTTCGGGCTACGCCCTTCCAGGGCCCGCCGCACCGCCTCCAGAGCCAGCGTTGCCGCCTCGACTTCCGCCGGCCCGGCCTCGGCCGCAACCTCGACGTCGGCGCGCTTGCGGCCATTGATCTGCACCGGAAGCACGATCGTCGAGTCGACCGTCAGGTCGGGATCGAAACGCGGCCAAGAGGATTCCGCCACCAGCGCGTCATGGCCCAGTTCCGCCCAGCATTCCTCGGCCAGATGGGGCATCATCGGCGCGAACAGGCCAATCATCATTTCAACCGCCTCGCGCACGAAGGCCGAATTCTCCTTGCCCTCGGCCAGAGCGGCCTGGATGGCGTTGGACAGTTCATGCACATGGGCGACGCAGCGATTGAAACGCAGGCGCTCGATATCCTCGCCGACCGCCTTCGTCGCCCGGTGCGCGGCCTTGAGGACGGCTGAAGCCTTGCGGTCGCCCGTCGGTCCCGGCTGCAGGTCCGCCGTCTCGCAGACGATGCGCCAGACCTTCTGCACGAAGCGTCCCGCGCCTTGCACCCCATCCTCCGACCAGATGACATCGCGCTCGGGAGGCGAATCCGACAGCATGAACCAGCGGGCCGTATCGGCGCCGTAAGTCTCGATGATGTCGTCCGGATCGACCACGTTCTTCTTCGACTTCGACATCTTCTCGATGGAGCCGATGGCAATCTCGGCGCCGGTGTCGCGATGGCGTGCCGTACGGACGCCCTCGCCCGTGACGATCTCCACCATGGCTGGCTCGACCCAGGTGCCATCGGCAGCCCGGTACGTCTCGTGCACCACCATGCCCTGCGTGAACAGGCCGTCAAACGGTTCGTCCAACCCGGCATGGCCGGTCTTCCGCATGGCTCTTGTGAAGAAGCGGGAATAGAGCAGGTGCAGGATCGCATGCTCGATGCCGCCGATATACTGGTCGACCGGTAGCCAGCGGTCGACGGCGGCGCGGGTGGTCGGCGCATCGGAATTGGCCGGGTCGGTGAAGCGCGCGAAATACCAGGACGAATCGACAAACGTGTCCATGGTGTCGGTTTCGCGTCGTGCCCTTGCGCCGCACTGCGGGCAGGACACGTGCTTCCAGGTCGGATGCCGATCCAGTGGATTGCCGGGCACGTCGAAGGTTACGTCCTCCGGAAGGCTCACCGGCAGATCCTTCTTCGGCACCGGAACGACGCCGCAGGCCTCGCAATGGATTACCGGAATCGGGCAACCCCAATAGCGCTGGCGGGATATGCCCCAGTCGCGCAGGCGGAAATTGACCCTGCGCCTGCCGACGGGGGCGCCGGAAAGCCTCGCCTGCTCAAGCCGCCGCGCCACGTCTTCCATGGCCGCATCGACGGCAAGGCCATCGAGAAAACGCGAGTTCATCAGCACGCCGTCATCGACGAAGGCCGGCGCCGAACGGTCGAACGCGGTGGCCACCTCAGCGGCCGTCCTGCCCGGCGGGCAGATCACCGGCGTCACCGGCAGGCCGTAGGCGTTGGCGAAATCAAGATCGCGCTGGTCGTGGGCAGGGCAGCCGAAAATGGCGCCGGTGCCGTAGTCCATCAGGATGAAATTCGCGACATAGACCGGAACGGTCCAGGCCGGATCGAACGGATGAACCGCGCGGATTCCGGTGTCGTAGCCCTTCTTCTCTGCCGTCTCCAGTACCGCGACCGATGTGCCCATGCGCCGGCACTCGTCGATGAAGGCGGCAAGCTTGCCATCTTGCCCGGCGGCGGCCCTGGCCAGCGGATGATCCGGCGCCAGCGCGATGAAGCTCGCGCCGAACAGCGTATCGTGGCGTGTGGTGTAGATCTCGACCTCGGACTGTCCGGCGGGGGCGTTCTGGAGCGCCCATCGCACCATCAGCCCCTCCGAACGACCGATCCAGTTCTTCTGCATCAGCCGGACCTTCTCCGGCCAGCGGTCCAGCCGGTCGAGCGCGTCAGCAAGGTCCTGGGCGTAATCCGTGATCTTCAGGAACCATTGGGTGAGTTCGCGCTGTTCCACCAGCGCGCCCGAGCGCCAGCCACGCCCGTCGATGACCTGCTCGTTGGCAAGCACGGTCTGGTCGACCGGGTCCCAGTTCACCTTGGAGGTCTTGCGCGCCACGAGCCCGGATTCGAGGAAATCCAGGAACATGGCCTGTTGATGCCGATAATAGGCGGGATCGCAGGTGGCGATCTCGCGACTCCAGTCCAGAGACAGGCCCATCGACTTGAGCTGCGCCTTCATCGTCGCGATGTTGGCGTAGGTCCAGGTCTTGGGATGCGACTTCTTCTCCATCGCGGCGTTCTCGGCCGGCATGCCGAAAGCGTCCCAGCCCATGGGATGCAGCACGGAGAAGCCTTTCGCCCGCTTGTAGCGCGCCACCACGTCGCCCATGGCGTAGTTGCGGACGTGGCCCATGTGAATGCGCCCCGAGGGATAAGGAAACATCTCGAGCACGTAATACTTCGGCCGCACGTCGTCGTTGCGGGTCACGAAAGTCTGGCGTTCATCCCAGATCTTCTGCCATTTGGGCTCGGCGGCCCGGGTGTTGTATCTCGTCGCGCGCATATCGAAATCATCGGTCCGTGCAGGGGTCCCTTGGACAACATCCGGTCGGGCCGGTCAACCGCACTGTGAGGCAAAACCGGCGGTCCCTGCGATGCGCCGGCGGCACTTTGGGAGATCATGAGACGTGGACGACAAGGACGAGGCCGTCGAACGGCTCAACAGCGTGCGCCGTCGCATTCGCAGTGCCGAGGCTGACTTCGGGCGCAGCGCCGGATCGGTCACGCTGGTGGCGGTGTCGAAAACTTTTCCGACCGAGGCCATCCGCCCCGCGCTGGCGGCCGGCCAGCGCGTCTTCGCAGAGAACAGGGTGCAGGAAGCGCAGGCGAAATGGCCGGCGCTGCGGGCGGAACATGCGGACGTCACGCTGCATCTCATCGGCTCGCTGCAGACGAACAAGGCACAGGAGGCGGTCGAGACGTTCGATGTGATCGAAGTGGTCGACCGACCAAAACTGGCGCGGGCGCTGAAAGCGGCCATGGACAGGACCGGCCGGCGGCCGGCCATCCTGGTGCAGGTCAATACCGGCGAGGAGCCGCAGAAGGGGGGCGTGGCGCCGGGCGCGGCGGATGCCCTGGTGGCGGAATGCCGGGCGCTTGGCCTGAATGTCGCAGGGTTGATGTGCATCCCGCCTGAAGGCGAGCCGCCCTCACCGCATTTCGCCCTGCTGGAGAAGATTGCCCGGCGCAACGGGCTTGGTGTGCTCTCTATGGGCATGAGCGCGGATTTTCCCGCAGCTATCCAGTGCGGCGCCACGCATGTGCGCGTCGGCAGCGCGATCTTCGGGCAGCGGTGAGGATCGGCGGGGCGGGCAGGTTCCGGTCAGACAATCCGGATGCGCGTGCGCGGCCCGAGGCAGGCGAGCAGGCGGTCGATGTGCCCCGGCGACAGCGCGATACAGCCTGCCGTGCCGGTTCCGGCCTCGGCCATGACATGCAGGAAGATGGCGCTGCCTCGCCCCTGGATGCGCGGGCGCGCGTTCCAGTCCAGTTCGAGCACGACATCATACTGGCGGTCGTCGCGACACAGCGTTTCGTGGCTGTGTTCGAAGGGCAGCCGCACGAGCCGGTTGTAGCAGGCGTGGCCCGGAGCGTCGCACCAGCCCAGCTCCTTGCGCGCAGGCCTCAGGGGAACCCCGCCTCGGGGAGGCAGGCGGCGGTCGGTGCGCCACCAGCCGCGCCGGGCCAGCAGGATGGCGCGGGGCGATTTCCCGTCACCCTCGCGCTTGAAGACCGTGGCCCCGTTGCGGCCGATCCGGCAGGGCAGGCGCAGGG
>DAOMXN010000076.1:0-10048 GCA_035437025.1 Beijerinckiaceae bacterium
CCCATGTGGTTCACCCTGTGGTGGCCGTTCTGGTGGTGGTCGGGCGCGCCGAAGCTGCGGGTCGCGGAGGCCGGGGACGCCCAGGCGCTGTCATTGATCCATGCCCAGGGCTTTGCACATCCCTGGTCGGCCATGACCATCGAATCGATGCTGGCCGAACGCACCATCGCGTCCCATGTCATTGCGGCCAGCAGTCCCGAAGGGTTCATCATCGCCCGCTGCGTGGCCGACGAAGCCGAGATCATCACCGTGGCGGTGGCCAGGGCATCCCGCGGCAAGGGGTATGGACGACGTTTGCTCGATGCCAGCCTGGACGAGCTGGTGCGCCGGCGGGTCCGCAGGGTCTTCCTGGAGGTTGAGGCCGAGAATGCCGCCGCCATCCATCTGTACAGGCAAGCCGGCTTCGAACGCATCGGACAGCGCCGCGGGTATTATCGTCAGGCCGACGGCTCCCGTCGTGACGCTGTCACGATGGCGCTGAATCTTGAGTCGCGCCCGCTGGTGCCTGCGCTGGACGGTTAGGCGCGGGGTTTGTTAGTCATGCCGCCTTCGGTGACGTCGGGATAGTGTGATGAATCTCGCCGGCAGGGCGAAAGTCGGGCTGAAGATCGCGGCGCTGGCCCCCGCCTTTGCGCTGGGGCTGCCAGCGCAGTGGCTGGCGCTCCGATCGGGCGGCGCATTGCCGCGCCACCTTCCCGTGACCTTCCATCGGTATATTACGCGGGTGCTGGGAATTCGGGCCAGAATCGACGGCACGCCCTGCGACGGGCCTGTGCTGATCGTGTCCAACCACACGTCATGGCTTGATATCGTCGTGCTCGGCTCGCTCATGCCGCTTTCTTTCATAGCCAAGTCGGAAGTTGGCGCCTGGCCCCTGTTCGGCACGCTTGCAAGGTTGCAGCGGACCGTCTTCGTGGATCGGCAGAAGAAGACGGCGACGGGGGCGGCCAGCCGGTCAATCGGGCGGCGGCTCGCGGGAGGCGATGCCATGGTCCTGTTTGCCGAAGGCACGACCAGCGATGGCGGTCGCGTCCTGCCCTTCCGCTCCGCCCTTCTTGGGGCCGCGCGCGCGGCTTTGGAGGATGAACGCGCCACCGTGCTCGTTCAACCTCTTTCGGTCATTTATACCCATCGCGATGGCCTGCCGCTCGGCAAGGCCGGTCGACCATTCCTGGCCTGGTACGGCGACATGGATCTCGTTCCGCATCTGGCGGCGATCCTGGCCGGAGGCCCGATCGATGTGGCGGTGAGCTTCGGGGAGCCGATCCCGTTTGCGCCAAACTCCAATCGCAAGGTCATCGCTGCTCTCGCAGAAACCACTGTTCGCATGGCGGCGCGCAAAGCGGTGACTGGTCGCGCGGGCTTTGATCCGGGACGCGAAACCGCTAAGGAAGAGTGATGCGAAGATCAGATCCTGAAACATCCGGGGCGGAAGCGGCCGAGCCGGCCCCTGCCCCGAAGCGCGTGCACATCAAGTCCTTCGGCTGCCAGATGAACGTCTATGACGCCCAGCGGATGGCCGACCTGCTGGCGCCTGAGGGGTTTGCCGAGACGGACCGCCCCGAGGATGCCGATCTCGTGATCCTCAACACCTGCCATATCCGCGAAAAGGCCGCCGAGAAGGTTTATTCCGAACTCGGCAGGTTACGCGCCCTGAAGCAGAACCGTGCCGAGGCCGGCCTTGAGACGGCGATCGCCGTTGCCGGTTGCGTCGCCCAGGCCGAAGGCGGCGAAATTCTCAAGCGCGCGCCGGTCGTCGACCTGGTGGTCGGGCCGCAGAGCTATCATCGATTGCCTCATCTGCTCGCGCAGGCGCGGGCGAAGCGGCGCGCGGTCGACACCGATTTCCCCGAGGAGGACAAGTTCGAGCATCTGCCGCGTGCGAGCAGCGAGAAGACGCGCGCCAGAGGTGTTTCCGCGTTCCTCACGGTGCAGGAAGGGTGTGACAAGTTCTGCACGTTTTGCGTGGTGCCCTATACGCGCGGCGCGGAGGTTTCGCGGCCTGTCGACAGGATCGTCGCCGAGGCACGTGATCTGGCCGCGGCGGGCGTGCGGGAGATCACGCTGATCGGCCAGAACGTCAACGCCTTCCATGGCGCCGGCCCCGATGGCCACGCGTGGAACCTGGCGCGGCTGCTCGAAGCGGTGGCGTCTGTCGGCGGTGTCGAGCGTCTGCGGTATGCGACCTCGCATCCCCGGGACATGGACGACGATCTGATTGCCCTGCATCGCGATCTTCCGACGTTGATGCCCTACCTGCACCTGCCGGTTCAGGCCGGCTCGGATCGTGTCCTGAAGGCCATGAACCGTCAGCACACCGCGGACGACTACCGTCGTCTTATCGAAAGGGTGCGCACGGCCCGGGCCGACATTGCCCTGTCGTCGGATTTCATCGTTGGCTTCCCGGGCGAGAGCGATGCCGATTTCGAAGATACGATGCGGTTGGTGCGCGACATCGGCTTTGCATCGGCGTTCTCGTTCAAGTACAGCGCCCGGCCCGGCACGCCTGCGAGCGACATGGCCGGACAGGTTCCAGAAGCGGTCAAGGCAGAACGCCTGGCGCTTCTTCAGGCGTTGCTCAACGCTCAGCAGCAGGCGTTCAATGCGGCCATGACGGGACGTGTCGTGGACGTGTTGTTCGAGAAGAAGGGGCGCCATCCCGGCCAGGTCGCCGGCAAGTCGCCCTACCTGCAGGCCGTGCAGATCGATGGTCCTGAGAGTCTGATCGGATCGGTCGCATCGGTGGAGATCACCGGATTGGCGACCTATTCCCTGTTCGGTCGACTGCGCATGAGGGAGGCGGCAGCGTGAGTCTTGAATCCGGCGACGTCCGACAGGCCCGCGACGATGAGGCTCAAAGCACCCTGACCCTGGAGGACAACCGGCTCGCGGGCCTGGTGTTCGGACAATACGATCAGAACCTGGCGCATCTGGAACGCCGGCTCGCCATCACCGCCCATGTCAACGGCAATCACGTCGTGTTGCGCGGCCCGCGCGATGCGACCGAGCAGGCCAAGCGGGTGATCCGCGCGGTCTACGCGCAGGTGAAGTCGGGACGCCACATCACGCAAGGCGACCTTGACGGCGCCATCGCCGAGGCCGCCCTCCAGGGGACGCTTTTTCCGCAGGCGGATGCCGGCAAGGGCGGCTTCAGCCAGATCGTCACGCGCAAGCGCGGGCCGGTGAAGGCGCGCAATGCCGCCCAGGATGCCTATTTGCGCGCCCTTCAGCGGGACGAACTCGTCTTTGCCGAAGGGCCAGCCGGCACCGGCAAGACCTGGCTTGCCGTCGGTCAGGCGGTTCAGCTCTTGGAACAGGGCAAGGTCGAGCGTCTCGTGCTCTCCCGTCCGGCCGTCGAAGCCGGTGAGCGCCTCGGCTTCTTGCCTGGCGACATGAAGGAGAAGGTCGATCCCTATCTCAGGCCGATCTACGACGCGCTCTACGACTTCATGGACGGACGCGCCGTGGAACGCGGTCTGCAGACCGGGATGATCGAGGTTGCGCCGCTGGCCTTCATGCGCGGCCGAACGCTGTCCAATGCCGCGATCCTGCTGGACGAGGCCCAGAACGCCTCCTCCATGCAGATGAAGATGTTTCTGACCCGCCTTGGCGAAGGCTCGCGCATGATCATCACCGGCGACCCGAGCCAGATCGACCTGCCGCCCGGCCAGAAGTCCGGACTGATCGAGGCCGTCGCGATCCTTGACGGCGTCGCCGGCATCGGTCGGGTCGTGTTCGGCCATGCCGACGTCGTGCGGCACGACCTCGTGCGCCGCATCGTCAAGGCCTATGAGGACGCCGCGGGCGAAGTGCGAAAGGGATGACGGTGGCTGTGATCGAGATCATCGTCGCGGACGATCGGTGGCTGGAGGTGCCCGGCGTGGAGTCGACAGCGGAAGTCTCGGTGCGCGCCGCCTTTGCGGCATCGGGGCTGGCGCTTCTGCCGTCGGCGGAGGCCTCGGTTCTGCTGACCGACGACGATGCCGTTGCCGAACTGAACCGCAAGTGGCGCGGCAAGCCAACCGCGACGAACGTCCTGTCCTTTCCCGCCGCTGCCCCTGAAGCGCTCGCCCGCAGCCCGGTGATCGGTGACATTGCGCTGGCCTACCAGACATGCCGGCGGGAGGCGGAGGAACAGGGCAAGCCCTTGGCTGACCACCTTGCCCATCTCGTTGTCCATGGCGCCCTGCACCTGGTCGGGTACGATCACGAAGGGGAGGCGGAAGCAGAGCGCATGGAAGCCCTGGAAGTTCGGGTTCTGGCCGGGCTCGGCATCGCCGACCCCTATGTCGGAACGGAGGCTGCGTCATGAGCCAGTCGGAACAGTCTGACCGCCCGCGCGATTCCTGGCTGGAGCGCGTCAAGGCCGCGCTGGGCCTGACGGAATCGGGCTCGATCCGGGAGGATCTGGCGGATGCGCTCCAGGAGCCGGAACTCGCGACCGATTTCTCTCCGAAGGAGCGCATGATTCTGGTCAACGTCCTGGGCATGCGCAACGTGCGCGTGTCTGACGTCATGACGCCGCGAGCACGCATGATCGGTGTCGGCGAGGATGCGACCTTGTCCGAACTGTTCGCGCTCTTTCAAAACGAGTCGCATGCCCGTCTGCCAGTCTATGGCGATACGCCGGACGACCCGAAGGGCATGGTGCATATCCGGGATTTCCTCGCCTGGCTCGGCGGTGATCCGGGGGCACCGCTGGCCGGCGCGGAAGCCAAGCTGAAGAGCCGGCTCAGGGATGCGCCGCTGCTGCGACCGATCCTGTTCGTTCCGCCCTCGATGGCGGCGCTGGATCTCATGGTGAAGATGCAGGCCAAGCGCCTCCACATGGCGCTGGTGATCAACGAGTACGGCGAGACCGACGGCATCGTCACCATGGAGGACCTGGTCGAGGCGATTGTCGGTGATATCGACGACGAGCACGATATGCCCGAACCGCCGTCGTTCGCGGTGATAGCGCCGGGCAAGGTCGAGGCGATGGCTTCGGCGAGCCTGGAAGAAGTGTCCGAGGTACTTGGCATCGCGCTGGAATCGGACACCTCGGGTGTGGAGGTCGACAGTCTTGGCGGTCTCGTCACCGGACTGGCCGGGCGGGTGCCGCAGGTCGGCGAGAAGATCGAGGGTCCCGGCAGCCTCATCTTCGAGATTGTAGAGGCCGACCCGCGCCGCATCCGGCGATTGATCATTCACGGGCCTGCTGGTCTAACCGCCTCGGGAAAGAGCGGCTCTGATTCGCCGCCGCAGATCGCCGGTTCATGATTGATCGGGTCATCGACATCAGCCATGCCGTCATACTGAGCGAAGGCTGGCGGCGCCGGATGATGGCCTTTGCCGCCGGAGCGCTCGGAGCCCTTGCCGCGCCGCCTGTCGGTGCGTTTCCCGTGCTGGCGCTCAGTTTTCCCATCGCGATCTGGCTCCTCGATGGCTGCACGGCGGCGCCGGGGCGCTATTCCGCGCCGGTCCTCAGACAGGCCGCAGGAGACGGATGGTGGTTCGGCTTCGGCTATTTCCTCGCCGGATTGTGGTGGATCGGCGCGGCATTTCTGGTTGAGACCGATGAATTTGCCTGGGCGATACCGCTGGGCGTCATCGGGCTACCGGCGGCGTTGGCGATGTTCGTCGCCCTCGGCTTCGCCCTGGCGCGCCTGCTCTGGAGCCCAGGGCTTGGGCGCATTTTCGCTTTTGCCTTCGGTCTCGGCGTGGCGGAATGGTTGCGGCACTGGCTGTTCACGGGCTTTCCCTGGAACGGTTTCGGGCATGGCCTTGGCAATTGGCTTGTCACCGCGCAGGCCGCCTCGCTGATCGGCGCGGAAGGGTTGGCGATGGTCTCGCTGGTGGTCTTCGCCTTGCCGGCCACGGTCGTTGACGCGGCAAGCCGGAGACCGTGGCGGGCCACGCTGTTCGGCCTCTCGGTGCTGGGTGTTCTGGTCGCGTTCGGCGTGACGCGGCTGTTGCTTGCGGGCGGTCTTGCGGCGCAGGTCGGGCCTGAGCACGTGGTCGATGGCGTCAGGCTGCGGCTCGTCCAGCCGAACATCTCGCAGCGGGATAAGCACACGCAGCGTGACGGTCACATGGTCCTGACGCGATTGTTGACCCTCAGCGATCGCTCCACAGGTCCGACGGCGACGGGGATGGCCGACTCCTCGCACCTTGTCTGGCCGGAGTCGCCATTCCCGTTCGTCCTGTCGCGCGATCAGCGCGCGATGGCCGAACTGGCGCGCCAGCTTCCACCGAAGGCAACCCTTCTCACCGGAGCGGTGCGCCTGGAAGAGGGGGCTGCGCGTGAGCGGCGGTTCTTCAACACGCTTCATGTGATTACCGGGCGCGACGGTGTCCTGCGCTCCTACGACAAGCAGCACCTCGTCCCGTTCGGCGAATATCTGCCGCTGGAAGCGGTCCTCTCCACGCTGGGGCTTCGTCGCTTTGTCCATGCTCCCGGCGCATTCGCCGTAGGCTCGCCCCGCCAGCTTCTGGAGGTTGCCGGTCTGCCGCCTGTATTGCCGCTGATCTGCTACGAGGCGATCTTTCCGCTCGAAATCCTTGGCCGCACGCCCCGGCCCGGATTGCTCCTGAACATCACCAACGATGCCTGGTTCGGCGAGACCTTTGGTCCGCACCAGCATTTCGCCCAGGCACGCCTTCGCGCCATCGAGTTCGGACTTCCGCTGGTGCGGGCGGCCAATACCGGCATTTCCGCCGTTGTCGACGGCTACGGTCGTCAGGTCGCGACCATTCCGCTTGGGGCCGAAGGCATTGCGGACGCGCCTTTACCAAAACCCTTGACCACAACCGCATATTGGTCGCACGGAAACGAGCTCCGGTACTTTTTTCTGTTGCTTTCTATGGTTCTTGCCGTTGGTATTGGTCCTATCAGCAACCGGTTCCGGAAGAGAACGCAGGCGCGGACGGCATCGAAGCATCAGTGATGCTTCAAGCAGGTTGCTGGAAAACGCGTTGTCCGTGCGACACCGAGCTGAGGGAAAGAACAATGAAAAAGTCGCCCGGTCCCGTTGACAAGCATGTGGGCAGCCGTGTCCGCATGCGGCGTATCCTGATCGGAATGAGCCAGGAGAAGCTGGGTGAGGCCCTCAATCTGACATTCCAACAGGTCCAGAAGTACGAGAAGGGCACGAACCGCATCGGCGCAAGCCGCCTCCAGCAGATCGCGCAGGTGCTGGGCGTGCCGGTGACCTATCTCTTCGAGGGGGCGCCGCAGGAGCGTTCCGATGGGGACGTGGCATTCGCCGAGCCGCGTCAGGCGGACTATTCCTTTGACCTCTTGTCGACACCGGATGGGGTCCAACTGGCCAAGGCGTTCATGAGCATCGAGGATCCCAAGCTGCGGCGTAGGGTCGTCGATCTGGTCAATACGCTGGCCGAAAGCAGCAAGTCCGGGTAATTCCCGCTGATTTGCCGGTTTTTTGTTCGGAAAATCAGCGGAAGTGTTTTTCTGGCAGAACGGGTTCGGTCTTTCGGCTTGACCTTGACCGGTCGAGCCACTAGAGACGCCAGCGCTTTCAAAGTTGCTGGACGCATCGCTCCGGCGCTTCCCCATCATCAGGCATTCAACCAGCGGAGCTCCGTCGTGGCGCGTTCGTCCTACCTTTTCACCAGCGAGTCAGTTTCGGAAGGTCACCCGGACAAGGTGTGCGACCGCATCTCGGACGAGGTGGTCGACCTGTTCTTCAAGGAGGCCGCCAAGGCCGGCATGAATGCGGCGCAGGTGCGTGTTGCCTGCGAGACGCTCGCCACCACCAATCGCGTTGTCATCGCCGGCGAAGTGCGCACCTCGCTCGATGAGAAGACCATGAAGCGCAAGGTCAAGTCCGCCGCGCGCAAGGCGATCAAGGCGATCGGCTACGAGCAGGACGGCTTCCACTGGAAGAAGGCCAAGATCGACGTTTTGCTGCATTCCCAGTCCGCTGACATTGCGCAGGGCGTTGATTCCGCCGGCAACAAGGATGAGGGCGCCGGCGACCAGGGCATCATGTTCGGTTATGCCTGCCGCGAGACCAAGGGCCTGATGCCGGCGCCGATCTACTACGCGCACAAGATTCTGGAAGACCTGACGGCGCTGCGCAAGAAGGGCGAGCGCAATTGCGGCAAGCTCGGCCCCGACGCCAAGAGCCAGGTCACGGTTCGCTACGAGAACGGCAAGCCCGTCGCCGTGACCCAGATCGTGCTGTCCACCCAGCACCTTGACGAGAAGCTGACCTCCAAGGACGTGCAGAAGATCGTCGAGCCGATCATCCGCGAGACCCTCGCGGACATCGAGATCGCCAAGGACTGCAAGTGGTGGGTGAACCCCACCGGCAAGTTCGTCATCGGCGGCCCGGATGGCGATTGCGGCCTCACCGGCCGCAAGATCATCGTCGACACCTACGGCGGCGCGGCGCCGCACGGCGGCGGCGCCTTCTCGGGCAAGGACCCGACCAAGGTGGATCGCTCCGCCGCCTATGCCGCACGCTACCTCGCCAAGAACGTCGTTGCGGCGAAGCTTGCCGACCGGTGCACCATCCAGCTCTCCTACGCCATCGGCGTGGCCAAGCCGCTGTCGATCTATGTCGACCTGCACGGCACCGGCAAGGTGGACGAGGCAAAACTGGAGAAGGCTCTGGGCGAGGTCATGGACCTCACCCCGCGCGGCATCCGCACGCACCTCGGCCTCAACAAGCCGATCTACGCCCGCACCGCCGCCTACGGCCATTTCGGCCGCAAGGCGTCGCGCGACGGCGGCTTCTCCTGGGAGAAGACGGACCTCGTCGATGCGCTGAAGCGGGCTGTCGCCTGACGCAGCATGGCGGATCACGACACCGCGACTGACCGTGCCGCCGGCTTCTTTGGCCGGCGCAAGGGACACAGGCTGCGGGATGAGCAGGCGGTGCGTCTGGACCGCCTGTTGCCGGCCCTGCGGATCGACATGGCCAGGCCTTTTGGCGATCCCAAGACGCTGTTCCCCGAAAACGTCGAAGGCGTGCATCTCGAAATCGGCTTTGGCGGGGGAGAACACCTGGTCGATGCCGCGTCCCGGCATCCCGGGATCGGCTTCATCGGCTGCGAGCCGTTTGTGAATGGCGTCGCCAAACTGGTGGCGGAAATCGAGAAACGCGGCCTGACCAACATCCGCGTGCATGACGCCAACGCCGCCGACCTCCTGCCGCTGTTGCCGCCTGCCAGCATCGAGCGGGTCTATCTGCTCTATCCCGACCCCTGGCCGAAGCGGCGCCAGCGCAAGCGGCGCTTTGTCTCGCCTGCCGCTGTGAAAGCCCTGGCGCGCGTGCTGAAGCCGGGTGGGACCTTTCGCTTCGCGACCGATATTGACGACTATGCCGGATGGACGCTGGCGCGCATGGCCGCCAGCCCCGACTTCGTCTGGACTGCCGAGCGGGCTGATGACTGGCGCGCGCCCTACGCCAACTGGCCGGGAACGCGCTACGAGGCGAAGGCCAAGCGCGAAGGGCGCACGCCCAGCTATCTGGAATTCCGGCGGGTCTGATCCGGTTCAGGACGCGCCACGTTTGGCGAGCATCAGTGCCCTTAACTCTTTTCCGGCGTCCTCTGGGTCGTCGGCAAGACCGGCAACAACGCCGTCGCGATCCTCGGTGCTGCGATTCTGGCTCAGCTTCTGTTTGAAGGCCAGCGTATCGATCACCAGCTCGACGCCGACGATTCCGCGCAGCATCGCAGCGATATAGCTCTCCGGCGCGTCGGACACCTGCCATGGCGCGGGGCGCTGCGCTTCGAACCTGTCGGTCAGCACCGTCACGATTCGGCGCAGGTCCGCCGCGTCATCGATCCACCGCAGCATTCCGCGCGCCTGCACGACGACATAATTCCAGGTCGGAACGGCCTTTCCTTCCACCTTCTTGGAAGGATACCAGTTTGGCGAGACATAGGCGTCCGGACCGGAAAAGATCGCCAGCGATGGCCGGCCCGGCAAGGCCAGTTTCCAGTGCGGGTTGGCGCGGGCGACATGGCCGATCAGGCGACCGTTCGGCCCGCCCGCCGGCTCGAACAGCATCGGCAGATGCGAGGCAAACGGGCCGTC
>DAOMXN010000077.1:0-9996 GCA_035437025.1 Beijerinckiaceae bacterium
CCACGAGACCGCGCATCGGCACCGCCGCCGCCGGCGTCACCACCGTGAGGTCGCCAAGCAGGCTGGTGCTGGCGCGCTGGACGGCGATGGCCAGGTCTTCTGGCGGTAGCGCGCGCAGCCGCTCGGCCTCGTCCGGGGTAACCAGCCAGACCACGGCCGAGCGGTAAGCGCCAAAAGGCACGAAGGTCAGCGGACCCGCCCGCATGTGAATCTCTGTCGAGATGTCTTCATGATCGCGGCTGTGCGTCACATGAAAGGTCAGCGCGGTCTGGGCGTAGGTCCAGCTCTTGATGTTGAGGCCCGCCAGGCCGCGCAGCAGCGATTTCTGCCCATCCGCGGCGATGACTAGCCGGGCACGAAGGATCTGGCCGTCAGCCAGAACGAGCCGGGCGCAGTCCTCGCCGAATGCGCCTTCGATGACCTGTTCGGCGATGCAGTCGAGGCCTCTGTGCGCGGCTTCCGCCGTCATTTCCCTGACAAGGTCCGCGTTGGCGAAGTTCAGGGCGAACCACGGCAGCCCAACCTCGCTGGCGCGAAAGGTCACGGTCGGCGCGCGCACCAGCGCACCCGTTGCGTCGATCAGGCGCATGGCCGAGAGCGGCGTGCTCTTCGGTTCCAGACGGGGCAGGGCGCCGATCCTGTCGAGGAGGCGGACACTCGGCGCCATGAGCGCAGCAGTCCGCCCGTCGTCGCGCGGGTTCGGAACGGCGCCGACGAGAACCGGTTTCAGCCCGGCACGTTCCAGCCCGAGCAGAACGGCAAGTCCGGCCGCCCCACCGCCGACAACGGCGACGTCGTGAACCGGCTCGGTATTCGAATTTGCAGCCTTGGCCATCGCAGACTCTTGATTGACGGGTGCAAAGTGTGGCCTAGCTCTGTCGGGATCAAGTGGGCGCTTTGCCGCGAGGGGACGGATGTTCGACTGGATTTTTTCTCCCGAGGCTCTGGCGGCGCTGGCTGCGCTGACGGCGCTGGAGATCCTGCTCGGCATCGACAATGTCATCTTCATATCCGTTCTCGTCTCGCGGCTGCCGCGCGAGCAGGGCGAAATCGTTCGCAAACTCGGACTTCTGCTGGCCTTCCTGATCCGGATCATCCTGCTGTTCGCCATCGCGACGCTGCTCAAGCTGTCACAGCCCGTGCTGACGCTCTTCGGTTCGGTGTTCTCCTGGCGCGACATCATCCTGGTGGCGGGCGGCCTGTTCCTGATCGTCAAGGCGACGCATGAGATGCACCTTGAGCTGGAAGGCGGTGACCACCTTGTCGCGGATGGCCGTAAGCCCCGGGCCTTTGGTGCGGCCGTGGCGCAGGTGGCGGTGATCGACTTGGTCTTTTCCGTCGATTCCATCGTTACCGCGATCGGCATGACGCGCATTCTGCCGGTGATGGTCACGGCGGTCGCCATTTCCATGCTCGTGATGTGGCTGGCCGCTGGTCCGGTCGCCGCCTGGCTGATCCGCCATCCCACCACGAAAATGCTGGCCCTCGCCTTCCTTTTGTTGATCGGCGTCGTGCTGTTCATGGAAGGCTTTGGCCAGGTCATCGACCGCCGGCTGATCTATGTGGCGATGGCCTTCGCCCTGGCAATCGAATTGATCAACCTGCGCGCAGGATCGAACCGGCAACGTCCGCGGCGCAAACGCAGGTCCGTGCCGCCGCCCGCTGTGCTTCAGAGCGGGCCGGAGGCGCGCAATTCCGACGAGGCGCGGTCGTAGGCTTCCTGCAGGTTCTTGAGGCGTGGAACGCGCGACTTCGGCAGGCCGAACTGTCTGAGCGCCAGTTCGACGGGGGCCGAAACGCCGGAAAAATACACTTTCGCGCCCGTCTGTTCCACCTTGCGGATGTGGCGATCCAGCATTGCTACGCCGGACGAATCCATGAAGGGCACGCCTGAAAAGTCGAACACCATCGCTTTGGGCGTATGGCCGATGCGCCCCATGACCTCCTGCATGTTCGGCGCCGTGCCGAAGAAAAGGGGGCCATCCAGCCGGTGAATGATGATGTCACCGGAACCGCGGGCACCATGCGGCGCGCTGTCCTCGCCATCGGCGTCAAACAGGCGCATCTGGGATGAGACCTCCGCCAGTTGCGCCATGCGCACCGCGAAAAGGACCGAGCCGAGCACCACGCCGACAAGAATGCCTTCGGTCAGATCACGGAACACGGTGAGGAGAAACGTTGCCAGCAGCACCGCCGCTTCTGCGCGATTTCCGCGTGCGAGCGCCCAGAACGTGTGCTTTTCGGCCATGTTCCAGGCCACAATGGCCAGCAGCGCGCCCAGTGCGGCCAACGGAATGCGGGCCATCAGCGGCGCGGCCAGCACCATCGCCGCCAGGATGAACAGGGCATGCAGCATACCGGCCACGGGGCTGGTCGCGCCGGAGCGGATGTTCGTCGCTGTACGGGCGATGGTCCCGGTGGCGCAGAGCCCGCCGAACAGCGGGCAGGCCAGATTGGCGAAGCCCTGCGCCACCAGTTCGGTGTTCGAGCGATGGCGGCGGCCGGTCATGCTGTCAGCGACGACGGCCGAGAGCAGGGATTCGATGGCGCCGAGCAGGGCGATGGCCAGGGCGTCCGGCAGCACGGCCTGGACCTTCGCGAAACTCAGCGTGGGCAGCGCGGGAGCTGGCAAGCCGGAGGGCACGCCACCGAAGCGCGAACCGATGGTTTCGACCGGCAGGTTGAAGGCCCAGACCAGCAGTGAAGCCGCGATGACGGCGATGAGCAGGCTTGGCAATGCCTTGTTGATCCGCTGGATTCCGAGGATCAGCGCGCCTGAAAACAATGCGACGCCAATGGCATAGAGGTTGAAGCTCGGAAATGCGGCGAACAGCACGCCGAGCTTGGGGATCAGCGCCGCCGGCTCCTTTCCTTCGAGCGTCAGGCCAAACAGGTCGCGCAGCTGGCTTGCGGCGATGATCACGGCGATGCCGGCGGTAAAGCCGACCGTCACCGGCTCCGGGATGTAGCGGATCAGGGTCCCGAGCCGGAATGCGCCGAGCGCGATCATGATGAAGCCGGCGATGATGGTGGCCAAAAAGAAGCCATCAAGCCCGTGCCGCTCGATCGACGAGGCCACCAGGACGATGAACGCGCCGGCGGGGCCGCCGATCTGGTGCATCGAGCCGCCGAGGGCAGAAATGATGAATCCGCCGATCACGGCCGCATAAAGCCCGCGTTCCGGCGTCGCGCCGGAGGCGATGGCGATCGCCATCGACAAGGGCAGGGCGACAATGGCGACGGTCAGGCCGGCCGTCGCGTCGGCGCGCAAACGGTCGAGGCCGTATCCTTGCTTCAGCGCGGTGAAGAGCTTCGGCTGGAAGACCTCAACGACGGCGGCCGCGCGGCTCTGGGTCATGGCAGGCGCTTTCAATCGACTCGGACGGAAAGGCCATGTTCGCGCGCTTTGGCCGATTGCGCAAAATAATGCGATGGAGAACCGCAAAAAACCTCTGGTCAGAACGGTCAAGCCGCATAAAGTGCCTGAGATAGCCGGGAGGGGCGACGATGACGAAGGCAATCCGCGTTCATGAATGCGGCGGTCCCGAGTGCATGGTGCTGGAGGATGTCGTCCTTCCGGCGCCGGGCAAGGGCGAAGTGCGTGTGAAGCACCGTGCTATCGGCTTGAATTTTATTGATGTTTACTTTCGCTCCGGCCTCTACAAGGCCGCCTCGATGCCGTTCACGCCGGGCAACGAGGGTGCGGGCGAGGTGGTCGCGGTGGGCGAGGGCGTCAGCGGGTTCCGCAAGGGTGACCGCGTTGCCTATGTGGCCCCGCCCGGATCCTATGCCGAGGAGCGGAACGTTCCCGCGCATTTCCTCGTCAAATTGCCCAAGGATATCAAATACGAAACCGCTGCCGGGATGATGCTGAAGGGCATGACGGCGGAGTATCTCCTGTTTCGCGTCCACAAGGTGAAGAAGGGCGACGTCGTGCTCGTCCATGCCGCAGCGGGCGGCGTCGGCCTCATCCTCTGCCAGTGGGCGAATGCGCTGGGCGCCACGGTGATCGGCACGGTGGGATCGGCGGAAAAAGCAAAACTTGCCAAGAAGAATGGCTGTCACCACACGATTCTCTACCGGGATGAAGATTTCGTCGCCCGCGCGAAAGAAATCACCAAGGGTGCGCTGTGCCATGTCGTCTATGACGGCGTCGGCAAGGCGACCTTCCCGGGCTCCCTGGACTGCCTGAGGCCGCTCGGCATGTTCGCGAGTTTCGGGTCGGCTTCGGGACAGATCGATGCGTTCAACATCGGCATTCTAGGGCCGAAAGGCTCGCTTTTCGTGACCCGGCCGACGCTTTTCACCTACATCGCCGACCGCAAGCGGCTGGTGCAGATGGCCGGGCGCCTGTTCAAGGCGGTGCAGGCCAAGCAGGTGAAAATCCCCGTGACGGCGAAGTTCAGGCTGGCCGATGTCGCCGAGGCGCATCGCGCGCTGGAAGGGCGGGCGACCACCGGTTCCGTCGTCCTGATCCCGTAGAAATGCTCGTAGAACCGAAAATGCTCGGAGCGGAACAGGGCCGTTCATGACCGAAACGCCGCTGGTTCACTGCACGGGACTTACAAAGCGGTTCGGATCGCTGGTCGCCAACGATTCTGTCGAGGTCCGGGTGGAGCAGGGCGAGGTTTGCGCGCTGCTCGGGGAGAACGGTGCGGGCAAGTCGACCTTCGTGAAGATGCTCTACGGGCTGTTGCGGCCCGACGCCGGCCGCATCGAGTGGCTCGGTCGCGAGGTGACGCTGGAAAGCCCGGAGGAGGCGCGCCGGCTCGGCATCGGCATGGTGTTCCAGCACTTCTCGCTGTTCGAGGAGATGACGGTTCTGGAGAACATCGCGCTCGGCACCGATGGGGCGCGGGCCGACCGTGCGCTGGCGGACAAGGTGACGAAGGTCGCCGAGACCTACGGGCTCCAGCTCGATCTCAAGCGGCCGGTCTGGACGCTGTCCGCAGGCGAGCGCCAGCGCATCGAGATCGCCCGCTGCCTGCTGCAGGAACCCAGGCTGATCGTGCTCGACGAACCGACCTCGGTGCTGACGCCGCAGGAGTCGGAAAACCTGTTCAAGAGCCTCGAACGTCTGCGGGACCAGGGGGCCGGTATCCTGTTCATCAGCCACAAGCTGGAAGAGGTGCGCCGGCTGTGCACGCGGGCGACGATCCTGCGCGGCGGCAAGCTGGTGGGCGTCGCCGATCCGCGCAAGGAAACGGCGCGGTCGCTGGCCGCGATGATGGTGGGCGAAGGGTTCGCGGAGGTGCGTCCCGCACCTGAGCACGCGCATGGTCCTGCCATCCTGTCGGTGTCCGGCCTTTCGGTGGACCCGGACATCGTGCACGGCATGCCGCTGAAGGACGTTGCGCTCGACGTGCATGCCGGCGAGGTGGTCGCCGTGGCCGGCGTCGCGGGCAACGGCCAGAGCGAACTCTTCGCCGCGCTGTCCGGCGAAGGCGGCATCGTCACGGGCGGAACGGTGCACATCAGCGGCGAGGATGTGACTTGGGCCGCCATCGGGCGCCGCCGCAAGCTCGGCGCGGCCTATGTGCCGGAAGGCCGCCTCGGCCACGCAACGATTCCCCAGCGCACGCTGAGCGAGAACATCGCGCTGTCCTGGCACGAGACCGAGGACATCGGCGGGCGGGTGCTGTCGCTCGCCAAGCTGAAGGCCGCCGCCGCCGAGGTGATCAAGCGGTTTGACGTGCGCGGGCCGAATGCCGATCCGCGCGCCAACCAGCTCTCCGGCGGCAATTTGCAGAAATACATCGTCGGTCGCGAGATCCAGCGCAATCCCAGGCTCATCGTGGTTGATCAGCCCACCTGGGGCGTTGATGCCCGCGCTGCGGCGCTGATCCGCCAGACGCTGGTCGATCTCGCGGCCAAGGGCGCGGCGGTGCTGGCGATCACGCAGGATCTGGACGAGGCCTTCGAGATTTCCGACCGCATCGCGGTGATCGCCGAAGGGCGGCTGCATGCGCCGGTGGCGACGCGCGCGACTTCGCGCGAGGCCGTGGGCCTGCTGATGACCGCCGGCCATGGCGACGCGCATCACGGGGAGGCCGCGTGATGGCGAGCCGGACCGTTTTCCCGACCGTACGGGTTGCAGACGATCCCTTCGCCGCGTGGGGCGGGGCAGGGGTCATCACGAGGCCCCTCACCCCGACCCTCTCCCCGAACGCGGGGAGAGGGAGAGTTGAACCGTTCGGGGCTCTCCCATGCTGACGCTCGTTCCCCGCACCGGCGTATCGCGGCGGCGCGAGATCGTCACGCCTCTTGCGGCCTTCGCGGTCGCGCTGGCGGTGTTCGCGGTCGTTCTGCTGTTCATGGGGCGGTCCCCAGTCAAGGCCTTCCAGGTCTACATCCTGGAATCGCTGACGAGTTCCTGGTCGTTGCAGGAGGTGATCCTCAAGGCGACGCCGCTGACGCTGATCGCCATCGGCCTGCTGTTCGCGGTCCGGGCCAACCGCTGGAATATCGGCGCGGAAGGGCAGTATGTCGTCGGCGGCATCTTCGGCGGGGCAGTAGCGATCTGGAGCCACGGCAACGGCGGCTTCTGGATCCTGCCGGCGATGCTGATCGCCGGCACGATCGGCGGCATGCTCTACGGGTTGATCCCGGCGATGCTGCGCAATCGCTTCGGCATCAGCGAAATCCTGTCCAGCCTGATGCTGGTCTATGTGGCGGAGCTGATGCTCGACTACATGGTGCGCGGACCGTGGCGCGACCCGCGCGCCTTCAACTTCCCGAAATCGGTGAATTTCGACGCGGCCGCGACGCTGGGGCCGATCATCGAGGGCGGCAAGCTGCACTGGGGCGTCACCTTCGCGCTGATCGCGGTGATCGCGGCCTATTTCCTGCTCGGGCGCTCGCTGTTCGGCTTCGCCGTCAGCGCCACGGGCGAGGCCCCGAAGGCCGCCAATTTCGCCGGTTTCAACGAGAAATGGCTGACCCTGGCGGTTTTCGCCATTTCCGGCGGGCTGGCGGGGCTTGCCGGGATCATCGAGGTATCGGCGCAGATCGGCCAGTTGCAGCCCTCGATCAGCCAGGGCTACGGCTTCACGGCGATCATCATCGCCTTCCTCGGGCGGCTGACGCCGGTGGGCGCGCTCCTCTCCGCGCTGGTGCTGGCGATGCTGCTGATCGGCTCCGAGGCGGCGCAGATCACGCTGAAGCTGCCGTTCGACATGACCCGCGCCTTCATGGGGCTGCTGCTGCTCTGCGTGCTCGCGGGCGAGGCACTGACCCGCTACCGGCTGGAGTGGCGGCGATGAGGACTGTCCCATGGAACTGACCACCCTCATTCTCCTCACCATCATCACGGCGGCGACGCCGCTGATCATCGCCGGCCTCGGCGAGCATGTGGTGGAGCGCGCCGGCGTGCTGAACCTCGGCGTCGAGGGCATGATGATCATGGGCGCCTCGGTCGGTTTCGCCGGGGCGGTGATCTTCGACAATTCCTATGTCGGCCTCCTGTGCGGCACGCTGGCCGGGGCGGTGATGGCGGGCGTGTTCGCGGCCTTCGCGCTGGGACTTGCCACGAACCAGGTGGCGACCGGCCTTGCCGTGACGATCTTCGGCCTTGGCCTCGCCGGCTTGCTGGGCGCACCGTATGTCGGCCAGCCCCGACCTGTGGTGGCGCCCATCGCCATCCCCTTGCTGAGCGATCTGCCGGTGATCGGCCGCGCGCTGTTCAAGCAGGACATCGTCGTCTACGCCTCCTTCGCGCTGATTGCCGGCACGGCCTACGTGCTGAACTCGACACGGGTGGGGCTGATCCTGCGCGGCGTCGGCGAGAGCCACGGCTCCTCCCACGCGCTCGGCCTGCCGGTGCTGAAGGTGCGGCTGCTGGCGGTGCTGTTCGGCGGGCTCTGTGCGGGCCTTGCGGGCGCATACCTGTCGCTGATCTACACGCGGTTCTGGTCGCCCGGCATGACGGCGGGACGCGGCTGGATCGCGCTGGCGCTGGTGGTGTTCGCGGCGGGGCATGTCTGGCGGCTTGCCGCCGGGGCCTATCTGTTTGGCGCGATTCTTGTAGCGCAGCTGCATGCGCAGGCCGGGGCGATCGGCGTTCCGGCGCAGTTCCTGTCGATGCTGCCCTACCTGATGACGATCATCGCGTTAGTTGTCTTGTCGATATCAGGACGGCGCGGGGCAGGAGCCGCAGGCTCGCTCGGTCAGCCCTTCGTGCCGGATCGATGAAACCGCATTGAGAACCCAACCACAAAGGAGAGGCACACCATGCTGAAATACCTGATGGGCGCAGTCGCCGCGGTGGCGCTGGCCGCAACACCGGCGCTGGCACAGCAGAAGCTGAAGATCGGCTTCATCTACGTCGGCCCGGTGGGCGACTTCGGCTGGTCCTACCAGCACGATCAGGGCCGCATCGCCATCGAGAAGGCGTTCGGCGACAAGGTCGAGACGTCGTACATCGAGAACGTGCCGGAGGCCGACAGCGCCCGCTCGATCGAGCAGCTGGCCCGCACCGGCCACAAGCTGATCTTCACCACCTCGTTCGGCTACATGGAACCGACGCTGCAGGTGGCGAAGAAGTATCCGGACGTGAAGTTCGAGCACGCCACCGGCTTCAAGCGCGACAAGAACGTCTCGACCTATTCGGCCAAGTTCCACGAGGGCCGCTATATCGTTGGGCAGATCGCCGGAAAGATGACCAAGTCGAACACCATCGGCTATGTCGGCGCCTTCCCGATCCCGGAAGTGGTGGCCGGCATTAACGCCTTCTATCTCGGCGCCAAGTCGGTGAACCCGAACGTCAAGATCAAGATTGTCTGGGCGAACTCGTGGTTCGATCCGGGCAAGGAAGCGGACGCCGCCAAGGCGCTGCTCGACCAGGGCGTCGACGTGATCACCCAGCACACCGACAGCCCGGCGCCGCTGCAGCAGGCCGCCGCGCGCGGCAAGCTCGCCATCGGCCAGGCCTCGGACATGTCCAAGTTCGCGCCGAACAACATCCTGACCTCGATCATCGACGACTGGTCGCCCTATTACATCAAGCGCACCAAGGCCGTGCTCGACGGCACCTGGACCTCGACCGACACGTTCGAGGGCCTTTCCAGCGGCAAGGTGAAGATGGGCCCCTACGTCAACATGCCGGCTGACGTGAAGGCCATGGCGGAAGCCACGGAAAAGGCGATCTCTTCCGGAGCGCTCAATCCGTTCAAGTGCCCGATCCTCAACCAGGAGGGCAAGGAAGTGGCCGAGTGCAAGGGCGCGCTGACCGATGCCCAGATCAATTCGATGAACTATTACGTGCAGGGCATCGACGACAAGCTGCCGAAATAAGGCAGTCCGGATCGCGACGTGACGACGCGGCGGGGCGGCGATTTGCCGCCCCGCTTGCATGAATGATTACAAAGGATTCATTTGAACCCGTGTTTCAGGGTTCTATGGTGCGCCGCACCTTCCTGCTTCGAGGCGGCCCCATGCTCAAAATATGGTATCTGCGGCTCCATGGCTGGATCGCGCTGATTTTCTCGCTGCCGCTGCTGGCGCTGATCCTCACCGGACTGATCCTCTCCGTCGAGCCGATCATGCAGGTTTCCACGGTGAAGCCGGGCTCGATCACCACCGAGAAGGTGCTGGGCTGGCTCGCCGAGCACGACGCCGAGGGCAAGGCGCGGTCGTTGTCGCATCGTCCCTATGATCACCTGTTCTCGATCGAAGGCGCGGGGCCGGAGGGCGAGGTCGAGATCGACCTGCGCACCGGTAAGGAGTTCGCCGATGGCGTGGACGCCTGGTACTGGTCCGACTGGATCACCTGGGCGCGGCGCACGCACGAGCACCTGACCGTCTATAATGTCGAGCTGACGGTCGTTTCGACCTACGTCATGATTCTGGTCATCCTGATCGGCATCCTGATGGGGCTGCCGAAAATCCGCAACAATGTCGCGGGCTGGCACAAGGCGACGGCCTGGTTCCTGCTGCCGCTGGTCATCGCAAGCCCGCTGACGGGATTGTTCATCACGCATCGCATCTCGCTGAACTTTT
>DAOMXN010000078.1:0-9988 GCA_035437025.1 Beijerinckiaceae bacterium
ATCGGCGCGGCGCGGCCGGCGAGCGGCTTTCACTATTTCGACGCCGATACGCCGCTTTCTCCCGATAGCTACGATGTCGCGCTCCATGCCCTCGGATCTGCCGTGCGCGCGGTGGATGCGGTGATGACCGGCGAGGTTGCCAATGCCTTCGTTGCGGCGCGGCCGCCCGGCCATCATGCCGAGAAGGACACGGCGATGGGGTTTTGTTTTTTCAACACCGTCGCGGTTGCCGCCCGGCACGCCCAGAAGGCCTTTGGCGCGGAACGTATCGCCATCGTCGACTGGGATGTGCATCACGGCAATGGCACGCAGGACATTTTCTGGGCGGACAGGTCGGTCCTGTTCTGCTCCACGCACGAAATGCCGCTCTACCCCGGCACCGGCGCGCCGGGTGAACGCGGCGAGCACAACACCATTCTGAACGCTCCGCTGCGGGCCGGCGACGATGGTCACGCCTTTTCCGAGATTTTCCGCGATCTGGTGCTGCCGCGCGTGCGCAATCATGCCCCGGACCTGATCCTGATTTCCGCCGGCTTCGATGCGCACAAGCGCGATCCGCTCGCCAACATCCAGCTCGACGAGAGCGATTTTGCCTGGGCGACCGAGGAACTGATGGAAATCGCCGCCACCCGCTGCAAGGGACGGATCGTCTCGCTGCTCGAAGGCGGTTACGACCTTCAGGGGCTGGCGACGAGCGTGGCCAACCATGTGCACCGGTTGATGGGGGCGTGAGATGCCCGGTCGACCGAAGGTGGATTCAGCCTAGCTGCCCAACTGCCCGCGATGCCGCAGGTAATGGTCGGCGATGACGCAGGCGACCATCGCCTCGCCCACCGGCACGGCGCGGATGCCGACGCAGGGATCGTGGCGGCCCTTGGTCATGATGTCGATCTCGGCGCCGTAACGGTCGATCGACCGGCGCGTCGTCAGGATCGAGGACGTCGGCTTGACGGCGAAGCGGGCGACGACGGCCTGCCCGGTCGAGATGCCGCCGAGGATGCCGCCGGCGTTGTTGGAGCAAAAATACGGCCGCCCGTCGTTGCCGATACGCATCTCGTCGGCGTTCTCCTCGCCGGAGAGTCCGGCGGCCGCGAACCCGGCGCCGATCTCCACGCCCTTTACGGCGTTGATGCTCATCAGCGCGCTGGCGAGGTCGGAATCAAGCTTGCCGTAGACCGGAGCGCCGAGGCCGGCAGGGACGCCCTCGGCGATGATCTCGATCACCGCCCCGGTGGACGAACCGCTCTTGCGAACGCCGTCGAGGAACGTCTCGAATACGCCGACCATCTGCGGATCAGGACAGAAGAATGGATTTTCTACGATGCTTTCGGTGTGCCAGCGCGAACGGTCGATCCGGTGCGGACCCATCTGCACCAGGGCGCCATAGACCTTCAGGCCGGGCACGATCCTGCGGGCGATGGCGCCGGCCGCCACCCGCATCGCGGTTTCGCGCGCCGAGGAACGGCCGCCGCCGCGCGGGTCGCGGATGCCATATTTCGCGTCGTAGGTGAAATCGGCGTGACCCGGGCGGAACTGGTCGCCGATGGCGGTATAATCCTTCGAGCGCTGGTCCACATTGTCGATCAGGAGGCCGATTGGCGTGCCTGTTGTGCGCTGGACGCCATCGGCTTCCGTGTAAACCCCAGACAGGATTTTCACCTGGTCCGGTTCCTGGCGCTGTGTGGTGAAGCGGCTCTGGCCGGGGCGGCGCCGGTCGAGCCAGGGCTGGATATCGGATTCGGAGAGCGGAATGCGCGGGGGACAGCCGTCGACGACGCAACCGATGGCCGGACCGTGGCTCTCGCCGAAGGTCGTGACACGGAACAGGTGACCGAAGGAATTGTGAGACATGACAGCCGCTTCGCGCGGTTTTCGAGCGCCGTCAAGCCTTGTCCGCGCCGACGACTTCAGGGAACCCAGAACTGCCGGCCGGGCTCGATCACCAGCACGCGGCCCTGCCAGATGTCCTCGTTGACTGCCGCCATGGGCGCCATTCCCGCCAGCAGCACCAGCGCCGCGCGCGCGACGCCGCCATGCGCAACCACGATGGTGTCCGTGACGATGGCTTCAAACACCGGGCGGACCCGTTCCTGCAAGATCTGGTAGCTTTCGCCGCCGGGGGGAACATACCCCCACTTGTCTGCGCTGCGTCCGGCCGCGCCCGGCGGATCGGCCCGGCGTACCTCTTTCCAGGTGAGGCCTTCCCAGCGTCCGAAGGAGATTTCGCGCAGACGCTCGTCGCTGGCCCAGCCGCCGGCGGGCAGGCCTAGCGTTCGCCGCATGATCTGCAGCGTTTCCACCGTACGCCCCATGGGGCTTGCGAGCCATGGCAGCGTTCGGGTCCGCTCGCCGACAAGATCGCGAAGGTGTTCCGCCGCAACAGCAGCCTGGCTGCGACCGAGGTCGTTGAGGGGAATCTCCTGCCCGCCCTGAAGCCGGCCCTCGCGGTTCCAGTCGGTCTCGCCGTGGCGGATGAAATAGATCGCAGGGCCGGTCATGCCGGGCCCAACAACCGGAGGGCGCGCGTCATTGGACCGTGACCGTGCCCTTCACTTCGCGAATCCGTCCGTCAGCGTAGCGGACACGATAGACGAAGGCGTCCTCGCCCTTGAAGCGCCACTTGCCCTGATAATAGACGGCGATCCCGGCAGGCGAGACGCCGAGGCACTTGTTCCTCGGCACACCCGGCGCGCTCCCCAGGTTGATCGGCATGGGCCGGGTCTTGATCACACCGTTCTTTGGCGGCTCCGGCTGCTCGATCTTGGGCGTCGGCCCGACCTTGCAGGTGCGATCAACCTGAATGTAGGAGCCGATGAACACATCGCGCCCGGTCTTCGCCTGCTTCTGCACTTCGGTCGTGGTGATCTCCGGAACCGGATCGGCCGGTGCGGGTGTCGAGGCGGGCTGGGCCGACGGCGGGGTCTGGAATCCAGGTTGAAGCGGCGGCTGTCCCTGCGCCAGCGCCAGCGCCGGAACGCTCACCGCTAAAAGCAAAACAATGCGCCGCATCGATCAACCTGCCCGATTTTTTCGGATAATGCCCTGATTCGCCTTCCTAGTCGCGGTCCAGAGACAGATCCGGGGCGTCCGGGTTCTTCATTCCGACGATGTGGTAGCCGCAATCGACATGGTGAACCTCGCCGGTGACGCCGCGCGACAGGTCCGAGCAGAAATAGGCTCCGACATCGCCCACTTCGTCGATGGTCACGGTGCGCCGCATCGGCGAATTGTACTCGTTCCACTTCAGGATGTAGCGAAAATCGCCGATGCCGGAGGCGGCGAGCGTCTTGATCGGCCCGGCGGAAATGGCATTGACGCGGATGTTGTTCGGGCCGAGGTCTGCGGCAAGATAGCGCACGCTGGCTTCCAGCGCCGCCTTGGCCACGCCCATGACATTGTAATGCGGCATCCATTTTTCGGCGCCGTAGTAGGTCAACGTGAGCAGTGAGCCGCCATTGGCCATCAGCTTCTCGGCGCGCTGCGCGATCGCTGTGAAGGAATAGCACGAAATCAGCATGGACTTGGTGAAATTCGCCTCGCTGGTCTCGACATAGCGGCCGGTCAGCTCGTCCTTGTCGGCGAAAGCGATGGCGTGGACCACGAAGTCGAGCCCGCCCCAGATTTTGTTCACCTCGGCGAATACCGCATCGATGCTTGCCGCGTCGGTCACATCGCAATGGCCGACGACTGCCGCGTCCAGTTCGGCCGCGAGGGGTTCCACGCGTTTGCGCAACGCGTCTCCCTGGTAGGTAAAGGCGAGTTTCGCCCCCTGGGCATGGACCGCCTTGGCGATGCCCCAGGCAATCGAGCGGTTGTTGGCCACACCCATGATGAGCCCGCGCTTGCCGGCCATGAAGCCGTTGCCGCCTGCCATCTCTTACTCCATTCGCGCTAAGCCGAGTTGTGGCATACCTAACCGAACACGCGCCCTATGCAAGCGCGAATGCCGGTTTCGGGCGATGCGGCCTGATCGGAGAACGGGCGGCAGCCCGGATTGCCGTGCCGCAAGAAGGCACTTGCCGAGCCGAAGGCGGGCAGACATGACTCTGCCCTGATACGCCGCATCGCCCCTTCGCTCACGCTCAGGCCCGCACCATGAAACGCTCCCAGATCAATGCCGCCATCCGTCATGCCGAGGCCTTGCTTCAGCGCCATGCCTTCCTGCTGCCGCCGTTTGCCGGGTGGTCGCCGGCGGACTGGTCCGCGAACAGCGGGCGGACCGCTGAGATCCGCCGCGCCGGTCTTGGGTGGGACATTACGGACTTCGGGCAGGGCCGCTTTGCCGAACTCGGCCTGACCCTGTTCACCATCCGCAACGGCGATGCGCGCAATCTCGGCACCGGCAAGGGCATGGTCTATGCCGAGAAGGCCATCATCGTGCGTGAGGGCCAGCGCTGCCCGTCGCACTTTCACTTCGTCAAGACGGAGGACATCATCAACCGGGGCGGTGGCGTGCTGGCGCTTGAACTGGTGGAGACCGATGCTTCGGGACAGCCCGACGAAACCCGTGAGGTCGTGGTCCGCACCGACGGGCTGGAACGCCGGATGCCCGCGCGCAGCGTCCTGCGTCTCAACCCCGGCGAGAGCGTGACGCTGACGCCGTTTCTCGCCCATGCCTTCTGGGCCGAAGGCGGCGATGTCTTCGTCGGCGAGGTCTCCACCGTAAACGATGACAAGACCGACAACGCCTTTCTGGAGAAAGTCGGTCGTTTCCCCACCATCGAGGAAGACGAACCTTCCTATCGGCCCATTGTTGGCGACCTGGGGTAGACTGTCAGGCAGCCGGAAAGGCCGGATCAGGCCGCGAGGCGGACACCAAGATCGAGGGGTGCCACCGCCACGTCCTCGCCGGCGCGTGCCACGAGGACGCTGGCCTGCGGCATGGCGTTCCAGTTCTGCCGCTCGTTGTCGAACGGCTCCGAGACGATGAACAGGCCCTTCGGCTTGATGCGCCAGTACAGGGTCGGCGCCTTGTCGTCGCAGGCCCAGCGGAAGGCATAGATGTCCCGGCCGTTGGTGAGGGCCGCCGTGAACCGCAGCGGCTCGGCAACGCAGCACCTCTGCATCATCGCCTTGACGTCGCCGAGCACCGAGGCGATGGCCGCAACCGGATCATGCGATGCCATGCGCGCCATGGCGGCCAGGAAGATGGCTTCCGAATCGGTCGAGCCGCTGCGCCCGGTATAGAGGTCGTCCGGGATCAGTTCCTCCACGCGCCGACGCAGGTGCTGGAAGCAGCCGATCTGACCGTTGTGCATGAACATCCACTGGCCATGGACAAAGGGATGGCAGTTCGCCCGGCTGGTGGCCGTGCCCGTCGAGGCGCGGACATGGGCGAAGAACAGCGGCGAACGGACCTGCGCGCACAGGGAACGCAGGTTTTCATCGGACCACGCCGGGCGCACCTCGCGATACAGGCCCGGATCGGGCTTCTCGCCATACCAGCCGACGCCGAAGCCGTCCCCGTTCGTGCCGGTCTTGCTTTCTGTCGCGTGCAACGACTGGTGAACCAGCGAATGCGCCGGCTGAACAATCACCGTCTCCAGATAGACAGGTCTGCCACGATAGGCGATCCAGCGGCACATTTCTTTCAGTTCCGAAGCGAAACACGAAAAATGCACCCTATTGCGGGCACAAGGTCCGCGCAACTGGCCCGGCGTCTACTCGCCGCACTGGAAGTCGATCTTGACCGCCTTGCGGCTGCGCCCGACACGCGCCTCGATTTCCAGCGGTGCGCAGGTGGCGTTCTCCAGCATCACCGCCTTGTGCACGATGCCGCTCTCGCCGAACAGCAGGCCGGCGAAGGCCCGGTTCATGAGGATCTTCGGTCCGGTCTTGGCCGTCTGGGTCACCTTGATGGCGGCGAGATCGCGGGCCAGCTTGTCGGAGGCGCGGCTGTTCTTCGGCCCCTGGAAGACGAGGGTCACGAGCACCGCTTCCGCCGGTTCACCCGCATCCCCCGCGCCGATCGGTGTATTGAACAGCGCCTTCTTGGAGCCGACCAGGTTTTCGGAAAGGGTGCCGGTCCGTTCCAGGAACAGCTGGACCTTGACGTCCTGCACGGTGATGCCCTGTCCGGCCTGCTGCGCCGCGACAGGAGCGGATGCGAGTGCGAGCAGCGTTGCCGCCGCAAGAACATGTTTCATTGAATTGCCCCTCTGCTAGCCTACATTCGTGCCAAAACGTCCTGTTGGCCGGTTCGCGCAACGACAGCATCTACTTGGGGAATCATGAACAGGATATATCTGCTCGCCGCAGCGGTTTGCATTCCCGGTGGTCCGGCGCTGGCCGCCGGAGGGCTGGACGGCAGGGCGCTTGGCATCGCCTGGGCATTGCCCTTCTTCGGCCTGCTGGCATGCATCGCGCTCGGACCCTTGTTCTTCGCCCGCACCTGGCACCACCATTATGGCAAGATAGCCGCGGTCTGGGCCCTTGTAACGCTGCTGCCGCTGGCGGCGTTGCATGGCGTCGGCCCCGCGGTGGAAGTGCTGCTGCATGCGCTGCTTGTCGAGTATGTTCCCTTCATCATCCTGCTGTTCGCGCTCTACACCGTTGCCGGCGGCATCCTGATTTCGGGCACCATCACCGGCACGCCCGGAACGAACACGGCCATTCTGGCTTTCGGCACCGGCCTTGCCAGTGTCGTGGGAACAACCGGCGCATCGATGATTCTCATACGGCCGCTGATCCGCGCCAACGATCAGCGCCGCCACAACGTGCATGTCGTGATCTTTTTCATCTTTCTGGTGTCGAACATCGGCGGAGCGCTGACGCCGCTGGGCGATCCCCCCCTGTTTGTCGGGTTTCTGCGCGGCGTCGACTTCTTCTGGACGACGCGGCATCTGCTCGCGCCGATGCTGCTCCTCTCGGTCCTGCTGCTTGCCGGGTTCTATCTGCTGGATCGCTGGTTCTGGCAGCGCGATGCCGGCCTTCCTCCGCTGAAGGATTTCACGCCGGAACGTTCCGTCAAGCTCTTCGGCAAGCGGAACATCCCGCTGCTGGCGGCCATCATCGCTGTCCTCTTGCTCACATCCGCCTGGAAGCCGGGGATCACCGTTCCGGTTCCCGGCGCGCCGATGCCGTTGCAGGGGCTTGTCAGGGACATCCTGCTGCTGGTCATCGCGGGCCTGTCCTTGCGTCTGACGCCTGGACCGGTGCGCGCCGGCAACGAGTTTTCCTGGGAGCCGATTGCCGAGGTCGGCAAGCTGTTCGCGGCCATCTTCGTCTGCGTTGCTCCGGTGATCGCTATGCTGCAGGTCGGAAAGGAGGGCGTTTTCGCGCCTCTGGTCGCCTTCGTGACATCGTCCGGGGGCCAACCGATTCCCCAGGCCTATTTCTGGCTGACCGGATTGCTGTCGGCGTTTCTGGATAACGCGCCGACCTATCTCGTGTTCTTTGAGCTGGCGGGCGGGAATGCCGCCGACCTCATGACCGCGAAGGGGCAGACCCTTCTGGCCATTTCCTGTGGTGCGGTTTTCATGGGTGCGCTGACCTATATCGGCAATGCGCCGAACCTCATGGTCGCCACCATCGCCCGAGACATGAAGATCCAGATGCCGGGGTTCCTCGGTTTCATGGCGTGGTCGTTCGGAATCCTCGTCCCGCTCTTCCTGCTCGTGGGTTGGCTCTTCATCTGAGTCGCCGAAATTTCCTGTTCAAACACCCGCGGCACTTGCGCTAAGGACGGTGCGGGACCTGGGAGGAAGAACATGCCGCTGATTGCGCGGATGGCGCCGCTGGCGCTGACGATCATTTCATCGCCTGTGATGGCTGCGGAAGGGCTGGACGGCAAGAGTTTCGGTATCGGCTGGTCGCTGCCTTTCGCCGGCCTCCTTCTCACCATGGCCCTGGCCCCCCTGTTCCTGCATCGCACCTGGGAACACCACTACGGCAAGATCGCCGCCGGCTGGGCACTGGTGGTGTTGATTCCGCTGGCGTTGACACGCGGTTTCGGCGTGACGCTGGAAGCCTTCCTGCACGCGATGCTGGTCGAGTATATGCCGTTCATTATCCTGCTGTTTGCGCTCTACACGATCGCGGGCGGTATCCTCGTGACCGGCAATCTGCGCGGCACTCCGGCCACGAACACCACGCTTCTGTTGATCGGCACGATCCTCGCGAGTTTCGTCGGCACCACCGGCGCCTCGATGATCATGATCCGCCCGGTCTGCCGCGCCAACGACGACCGCCGGCACAACGTGCATGTCATCATCTTCTTCATTTTCCTCGTCTCGAACGTCGGCGGCTCGCTGACGCCGCTGGGCGATCCGCCGCTGTTCGTCGGCTTCCTGCGCGGGGTCGACTTCTTCTGGACGACGAAAGCGCTGTTCTGGCCGACCGTGTTCGTGGCGGCTGTGCTGCTTGCGGCCTTCTATGCGCTGGATACCTATCTGCACGCGAAGGACGACAAGCTGCCTGCGTTGAAGGACAAGACCCCGGATCGGGACATCAAGATCTTCGGCCAGGTCAATTTCCTGCTGCTCGCGGGTGTCATCGCCGCCATCCTGATTTCCGCTTCCTGGAAGCCGGGTGTGAGCCTCAAGCTGCCCGGCGCGAACCTTCCGGTGCAGGGCCTGGTCCGCGACGCCGTCCTGCTGGCTCTGGCCGGTCTGTCGCTGACCCTGACGCCCAAGCAGGTGCGCGCCGGCAACGAGTTTTCCTGGGGCGCGATCCTGGAGGTCGGCAAGCTGTTCGCGGCCATCTTCGTCTGCGTCATTCCGGTATTGGCGATGCTGCAGGCCGGACATCAGGGCGCGCTGAAGGGGCTCGTCGCGCTTGTCAGCAACGCTGACGGCTCGCCAAATCCGCAGATGTACTATTTCCTCACCGGCATCCTGTCGTCGTTCCTCGACAACGCGCCGACCTACCTTGTGTTCTTCGAGCTGGCGGGCGGCGACCCGCAGGTCCTGATGACGCAGAAGGCCAACATTCTGGCGGCCATCTCGCTGGGCGCGGTCTACATGGGGGCGAACACTTACATCGGCAACGCGCCGAACCTGATGGTGGCCAACATCGCCAGGGACATGGGCGTGAAGATGCCCTCGTTCCTCGGCTACATGGTGTGGTCCTTCGCCATCCTCATGCCGGTGCTGGTGCTCGTCGGCTTCGTGCTGGTCAAGTAGCCGTGGGAGCCGGGGGGAGGGGCGCTCAGCCCAGCCCCTCCGGCTTCGGTCCGCCGGTCGCCCAGTCGAGGAGTTCGACCGTGTGAACGATGGCGCGGGTTTCGCCGCGCTCCTCGAAACCCTTGGCGATCTGCGTCATGCAGCCGAGGTTGCCGGTGGCGATGACGGGCGCGCCCGTGCGTTCGATATTGGTGACCTTGCGCGCGCGCAGGCTGCCTGAGATTTCCGGCTGGAGCATGTTGTAGGTGCCGGCGGAACCGCAGCAGATGTGGCCTTCCGGCACGTCCTTCACCGTGAACCCGGCCTGGCGCAGCAGCGTCTTCGGCAGGTCCGTGATCTTCTGCCCGTGCTGCATCGAGCAGGCGGAGTGATAGGCCACGGTCAGCCCGGGGCCCGGACGGACGGACAGGTCCAGCTTCGCGGCGAATTCGGTGATGTCCATCGCCAGTGCGGCCACGCGCGCAGCCTTGTCGGCATAGGCCGGATCGTCGCGGAACATGAAGCCGTAGTCCTTGATCGTCGTGCCGCAGCCCGAGGCGGTAATCAGGATGGCGTCGAGGCCACCGTTCGCGATCTCGGCGGTCCACAGGTCGATCATCCGCCGCGCCTGCTCATGGCTTTCGTGCTCGCGGCCCATGTGGTGGACGAGCGCGCCACAGCAGCCCTCGTTCCTCGGCACGATCACCTCGTAGCCGTGGCGCGTGACGAGCCGGATGGCGGCGTCATTGATGCCGGGGGCAAGTACGCTCTGGGCGCAGCCCGACAGCAGCGCGACGCGGCCCTTGCGCGGACCTGGAGGCGCATGAACGCCCGGCCCGTCCGTCGGCGTGCGGTTCGGCAGGCGCGCGGGCGCCAGACCGAGCATG
>DAOMXN010000079.1:0-9964 GCA_035437025.1 Beijerinckiaceae bacterium
GACAGGGCATGTCCCGCCGGCCTCAGCCCCGCGCCGCCCTGTCGCCACCCCGCCGATATTCCGGCAGGGCCGTTTCCGCTCGTCTATGCCTTGCCGGAAAGGAGCCGCCGCCGGAACTGGCCGCATCGCCTTTTTTCCCGCGCAATTCGGCCCGTTTCTTCCGAGAATCCCGCCCGAATTCGGCCTTCCACCAGCCACACGATGCTCCGGGGCCCACAATCAGGAGACATCATGGCTCTCGGGACGAGACGGGACTTTCCAACAACGCGGCGACTGGCTGCGATCCTTGCCATCGCCAGCGGCGGCCTTCTGGCCGGCTGCGCGGCGCAGCATCAGGTGACCGGCGTGGTCGAAGGCGGCAACGAGGTGTTCACCGGCCAGGCGATCCGTTCGCCGGACCTGGCGGGATCGCTGGTTGTCGTGTCCAACCGCGGCGTGCAGTGTGTCGGCAATTATGTGTTCACCGAGCCGCGGATGGGCGCCGGGACCTTCCGCTGCTCGGACGGGCGTACCGGACCCTTCAAGTTCGTGTCGACAGGCCTGCGCGGCACCGGCACCGGCCGCCTCGGCGACAAGACCTTCACCTTCAGTTTCGGCTGAGGCACCGCGTCGGGGCGAAGCCCTCATCGGCTTTGCCCCGGAGCTTCAGGACGCGCGCCGTTCGTCGAAGAAGATCCAGAATCCGGCAACGACAATGATCGCCGCACCGGCCAACGTCGTCCAGGCCGGGATGTCACCGAACACCAGCCAGCCCAGCACCACGGCCCAGACGATCAACGTATACTGATACGGCACCACCACATTTGCCGGCGCCAGCTTGAGCGAACGGTTGGTGGCCATGTGGGCGAACATCGCCACGATCCCGAGCAGACCCAGCAGCAGGAAGTCCCGCACGGACGGCGTGGTCCAGCTGAAGGGCGACAGAACGGCGCCGGCAATCAGCGCTGCCACTGTCTGCCACGCCACCAGCGTGGTGTCGCTGGTGCCGCGCACCATCCGCGTCACGATCATCATCAGAGCGAAGCCGAAGCTGCCGAGAAAGGCGATCAGCGCCGGCCAGCCGAAGGTTGCTCCTCCGGGGTTCAGCGCCAGGACCACGCCCAGGAAGCCCAGGGCGATGGCCGCCCAGCGACGCATCGGGATGGTCTCTCCCAGTAGCGGACGAGCCAGCAACGCAACGTAGATCGGTCCGGCAAGATAGAAGGTGACCGTCTCGGCCAACGGCATGTACGACACCGCCCAGTAGAAGAACGCAACCTCCAGCGTGGCGAGAACCACGCGCAGGACCTGCAACAGCGGATGGGGTGGCCGCGCCACATTGGCCACGCCCTCCTTAAGAATGGCCGGCGTCAATACCGCCAGCGCCGCGACCGAACGGATCAGCAGGAGCTGGCCGACGGTATAGGTGCCAAGCAGCCACTTCCCCATCACGTCGTTCAGGGAAAACATGGCGATGCCGAGGCACATGAAGGCGATGCCGGCGAGCGTCGGGCGGGAAGCGAACAGACGAAGCATGCTGGGTGAGTCTTTTTCGGATTTCCTGCGCTTAGCCCGAGAGCGCCTTGAGGGCCAGCGGCGTCAGCAGCGCGGTGAACACGGCGTTGAGCGCCATCGCGATCGCGGCGAAGGTGCCGGCCACCGGGTTGACCTGCAGAGCCCGCGCCGTGCCGATGCCATGCGCCGCGATGCCCGCGGCAAAGCCACGCGCGCGCCAATCCTGGATGCCGGCGGAATCCAGCAGCGGCGTCACGATGATGGCGCCGAAGACGCCGGTCAGAATGACCAGAACCGCGGTCAGCGCGGGGTCGCCGCCAAGCCCTTCCGAAACGCCCATGGCGATGGCGGCCGTCACGGACTTCGGCGCGATCGAGGCAATCACCGGCAGCGGCGCGCCCAGCAGGACCATGATGACGATGACGCTCGCCAGCGTCACCACGGCGCCGGCGATCAAGGCGGCCGCCATCGGCAGCAGGCTGCGCAGCACTTCGGCCCGATGCTCATACAGCGGCACCGCCAGCGCTACAGTCGCCGGCCCCAACAGGAAGTGCACGAACTGCGCCCCTTCGAAGTACTGCCGGTAGGGCGTGCCGCTGGCGAACAGCACGATCCCGACCAGCGCGACGGCGAGCAGGACCGGGTTGGCAAGCGGGTGGCGCTTGGTCGCCGCGGCCAAGCGGTCGGCGACGGCATAGGCGATCAGCGTCAGGGTCAGCCACGTCAGCGGCTTCTGCGACAGATATACCCAGAGCGAGAAATCGCTGCTCATGCCCGTTTCTCCAGGCACCGCGCCACCCAGCGGAAGACCATGGCCGAGGCGAGGATGCCGAGAATGCTGGACAGGACCAGCGCAAGACCGAGCGCCAGCGCATGTTGCCCCAATACGTCCAGCCGCTGGATGACGCCGACGCCGGCCGGCACGAACAGCAGCGACAGATGCGCCAACAACGCCTTGGCGGCAGCTTCGAGCGTGCCATCGTTGACTTCGGCCGGCATCAGCGCTGCCAGACCGCGCCGCGCCATCAGTGCCATGAGCAGGATGATCAGACCGAGCACCGGCCCGGGCACGGGAACGCCAAGGCCGCGCGCCAGCACCTCGCCGGCCAACTGGCATGCCAACAGCACGGACAACGCGACGATCATGCCATTTGCACCCTTAGTTGCGACAAACCTGCGGAGCAGGAAATGCCATCCCACCAGCACCCGGCGAAGCCTGAAAAAATCGACTGCGCAGGCTCCGGCCCATGGAAGAAATCATTTCCAACGGCCGGGCCATTTCGACAAGACCCGCCTCATTGCAAGAAGCTCAAAAAAAGAGTAGGTTAACATATCGACTTTGGCCGGAATATCGGGCCGCACTGCCTGTTGGCTTCCATCGGCGCGCGTTCAGACCAGCTTCCCCAAGTTCGACCACACCGGGGCAGGCGATTCCGCTCTGAACCACGACCAACTGGCCCCGAGGGGCCACCGAAGGAAAGACGACGACTATGGCCAAAGGCACTGTCAAATGGTTCAATACCCAGAAGGGCTATGGCTTCATTCAGCCCGAAGCGGGTGGACCGGACGTGTTTGTGCACATCACCGCGGTGCAGCGCGCCGGCCTGCGCGAGCTGCGCGAGGGTGACAAGCTCTCCTACGAGCTCGTGACCGACCGCCGCACGGGCAAGACCTCGGCCGGCGAACTCCAGCTCGCACAGTAATGCTGGACGCAATCCGACGCGGCCGCTAATCCGGCCGTATGCGCGAAGGATTGCTCCCCAACAACGCGACCCACCTCCTCCGCCTCGAGGCGGAGGAACGGGTTGCCCGCCGGGCGGCCGATTTCCTCACGGAAATGCTGCCACCGGAAGAAACTGCCGCTGCGGCCTTCGAGATCGACGATGGTCGAACCTGGTCTCTCGAAGTATATTTCGCGCAGGCGCCCGACGAGGTCACCGTCCGGTCCCTGCTGGCGCAGTGCGCAGGCGACACTCAAGCGCAATCAGCCACCTTTTCCCGGATTGAACAGCAGGACTGGGTCGCCGCCGCTCTGGAAGGGCTGGCGCCGGTTCGTGCCGGCCGGTTCCTCGTGCATGGATCGCATGATCGCCGGCGCGTGCGCGGCAATGACATCGGGATCGAGATCGAGGCCGCTCTGGCCTTCGGCACCGGGCACCATGGAACGACGCGCGGCTGCCTTTTGTATCTTGATCGCATCTTGAAGGTGCGCAAGCCCCAGCGCGTGCTCGATGTCGGGACGGGCACCGGGTTGCTCGCCATCGCGGCCGCCAGAGCGCTGCATGTGCCGATCATGGCCGGGGACATCGATCCCGTTTCGACCATGACAGCGCGGGCCAATGCACGTGCCAACGGCGCCGGCGCCTATGTCCGCCCGGTGACAGCGACCGGTGTGCGGCACCCCGTGCTCATGACGGAAGCGCCCTACGATTTGGTGTTCGCCAACATCCTTGCACGGCCGCTGATGAAGCTGGCCGCATCGATCGCCCGGGTGACGGCACGGCCGGGCACGCTCATCTTGTCCGGCCTTCTGGAACGCGACGTGAATGGCGTGCTGTCAGCCTACCGGATGCAGGGGTTCCGTCTCATCGCCCGTCAGAACCTGGAAGGCTGGGTCAGTCTGATGCTCAGGCGCGGCCGCTAAGCAGCCGCGCCCGCGGTCGATGGGAAAATTGGCGCACGGCGCCACGCGGTATGCGCTTCTGCGATCAGAACGGCAGCTCGCCCCTGGACGCCGCCTGCTCTACCCGCTGCAGCATCGCGCCATGGCGGCGAATCTCACGCTCGGCAGCGATGCGGCGCGAGTCCAGCATCGCGTCATACAGCTTCTTCCAGAAGCCCGGACGCGGTGCGGGCCGCCGGTCGGCAAGGCCAAACGGCATAAAGGCGTAGTCAAAGTCGAAAGACCTGGTTGCGATAGCCATGGGTCATGCTCCTGTTGATGGACTGGAGTGCGATCCCGCAGCGTTTCCTCGTGGGGAAAGAATAAGCGCTTTTTCGCGGATCTGAGAGAGGCTGAGCGCATTCAAGTCATGCGAAAAATGCATAGATAATTGAAAATTTGTTCACACTCAGGCCGCCTAAACATATCTCTTTCTGCCCCATGGCCTGAAAAATCCTTGGGCCTTCGGTTGCGGAAGGGGAGCAAGCGGATAGTGTTCCGCGATGACCAAGTCCCGACTTCAGAAATTCACCGAGCGCGGCGGCGGCAGGCATTGCCGCAGCCGCCTGTCCGCCCTGCGCACTGAACTGGGCGCGCGTGGCCTGGATGGTTTCATTGTCCCGCGCGCGGACGAGCACCAGGGCGAGTATGTTCCGCCTGGCGATGAACGTCTGGCCTGGCTGACCGGATTCACCGGTTCGGCCGGCGTGGCGGTGGCGCTTGCGGACAAGGCCGCCCTGTTCATCGACGGCCGCTATACCGAACAGGCTGCAGCGCAGACCGACACCGACGCGTTCGCGCCTGTCGCCATCCATCAGGTCGGTGTCGGCGAATGGCTGTCGCAGCACGCAAGGCCGAGCGCGCGCATCGGATATGATCCCGCCTTGCATACGCCGGGCGAAATCGATCGCCTCACCAAAACCCTGACGCCCTATGCGATCGCGCTTGAGGCGACCGCCCCCAATCCGCTGGATGCGGTTTGGCTGGATCGCCCTTCGCCGCCTCTCGCCAAGGTCATCGAGCATCCGGAACGGCTGGCCGGCGAACCCGCCGAGGCCAAGCTCAACCGCATTCGCGAAGCCTTGTCGCGCGAGCGATTGGATGCGCTGGTCGTGAGCGATCCCCATGCTCTTGCCTGGGCCTTCAACATTCGCGGCGGCGATGTCGGACACACGCCCCTGCCGCTGGGCTATGGCATCATTCCGGCCGAAGGCATACCCGCCCTGCTGCTGGATGGCCGCAAGCTCAGCAACAGCATGCGTGCGAAGCTTGCGGAATTCGCCGACATCCGTGAGCCGGCCGATCTTTCCTCTGCCGTCGCGACCGCCGCGCAGGGCGGCAGGCGCATCCGCCTTGATGCCGCCACGGCCGGCGTGCGCCTGAGGTCGTGGGTAGAAGCTGCCGGCGGCATCGCCGACCTTGGCCCCGACCCGATCGCGCTGATGAAAGCGCGCAAGAATGCGGCCGAGCAGGCCGGCGCACGCGCGGCCCACCTCCGCGACGGCGTGGCCGTGACCCGCTTCCTGGCCTGGTTCGACCGTGAAGCGCCAAAAGGTCTGCTCACCGAGATCGACGCGGCGGTGGCACTGGAAGGATTCCGCCGCGACACCGGCGCGCTGAAGGACCTCTCGTTCCCGACCATCTCGGCCGCCAATGCCCATGCCGCGCTGCCGCACTACCGCGTGTCGACCAAAAGCAATGCTCGGATCGAAGCCGGTATCTATCTGGTGGATTCCGGAGCGCAATATCAGGACGGGACCACGGACATCACGCGCACGCTCTCGGTCGGCGCGCCGACGCGAGAAATGCGTGAACGCAACACCAGGGTCCTGAAAGGCATGATCGCCGTCTCCGTGGCGGTGTTTCCCAAGGGCATCTCGGGCGCACAGCTGGACAGCTTTGCCCGCGTCGCACTCTGGGAGGCGGGTCTGGACTTCGACCACGGCACGGGTCACGGCATCGGCAGCTATCTTTCGGTACACGAGGGACCCCAGCGCATATCCAAGCTGGGCACCACCGCACTCGAGCCAGGCATGATGCTGTCCAACGAGCCCGGCTACTACAAGCCCGGCGCCTTCGGAATCCGCATCGAGAACCTGGTCCTGGTCGAGGAACGGAGAATTCAAGGCGCGGAGCGCGTCATGTATGGCTTCGAGACCCTCACCCTCGTGCCCATCGACCGCAGGCTGATCGTCAAGTCCATGTTGACACGGCGCGAGCGCGACTGGCTGGATGCCTACCACGCGCGTGTCCAGGCAGCGTTGAAACCGCACCTCGACCGCAGCGAGGCACGCTGGCTCACCGCCGCGACAGCGCCGCTCTGAGGCCGAAGTGAGCCACTACACAACCGGTCCGAAGCACTCCGGCGTGCGCCTGCGTCCAATGCTGCCGCTGTTGCTGTTGGCCTCGATGGTGGCGCCGTTGACCACCAACATCCTGCTGCCATCCCTGCCCGGACTGGCGAAAAGCCTTGACGTCTCGCGCGAGGCAGCCCAGCTCGCGATCTCGGCCTACATCTTCGCCATGGCTTTCACGCTGCTGCTGATCGGGCCGGTGTCGGATCGCTTCGGCCGCCGGCCGACGCTGCTCGCGTGCTTTGCGGTGTTCACCGTGGCAAGTCTCATGGCGATCTTCGCCACCAGCATCGAAATGCTGGTCGCTGCGCGCCTGCTGCAGGCATTGGGCGCCACGGCCGGCATGAGTGTGCCGCGCACGGTCGTCAGCGATGTTTCCAGCCGTTCCGAGACTGCCCGGATCATCGCCTACATGACTGCGGTGATGGTGCTCGCTCCGATGGCCGCGCCGAATGTCGGCAGCCTGCTCGATTCCCTGTTCGGCTGGTGGTCGATTTTCGCCTTCTGTGCCGGACTGGGCGCGCTCGTGTTTGCCCTCGCCGCGCTGACCATGAAGGAAACCCGACCGCAGGGCGCGACGCCGCCCACGGCGGGGGAGATACTGGACCGCAGCAAGAGCCTGCTGAGGAACCGCGAGTTCCTGCGCTTCGCCGCACTCACGTCAACCTCGACCGCCTCCTACTACGCCTTGCTCGGGGGCGCGCCGGACCTCATCATCGACGGCATGGGCCGCACGCCGGCCGAGTTCGGGCGCTGGCTGATCATGCTGGGCATCGGCTATGCCGCCGGCAACTTCCTGTCCGGCCGCATCGCCGGAAGGGTCGGGCTGGTGCGCATGGCGGCGCTCGGCAACATGGTGCTGCTGCTGAGCGGCGTGCTCATGGTCGTCGGCGCGCTGGCGGGGCTGCACGTTCCACTGGCGGTCTTCTTGCCGGCACTGATCATGGCATTCGGCAACGGGCTCGTGCTGCCGAGCACCATGGCGAGCGCCCTGCAGATCGACCCGCGCGCCGCCGGCACCGCATCCGGTCTGATGGGCTTCATTCAGATGTTCTCGTCCGCCGTCATGGCTCAGGCCATTGTCTCCTTTGGCGGCAAGACGGCACTTCCGATCGGGCTGGCGATCGCCATTTCCGGACTGATCGCCGTCGTGCTGCTCCCACCACGCTTCAGGCAGGGACCCCGCTGAGCGACGCGGTGGAAAGAGCAAGGGGCATTCCGGGCTTTGCGTCCCGGCTCCGGATGGACTCCCGCGCAAACACTCTTGCGCCAACCGGCTCTACCCCGCGATCAACGCCAGCCATTCGTCTTCGGTAAGCACCCGGACGCCGAATTCACGCGCTTTATCGAGCTTCGAGCCCGCGCCAGGCCCGGCGACAACGATGTCGGTCTTCTTTGACACCGAACCGGCAACTTTCGCCCCGAGGCTTTCCGCCCGCGCCTTCGCCTCATCGCGCGTCATGCGTTCGAGCGAGCCGGTGAAGACCACGGTCTTGCCACCAACCGCCGTATCGGTCTTCGGCTTTTCAGCATCGAGGACAACAACCTCAGCGGCAAGGCGCTCCACCATCCCGGCATTGTGCGGCTCCCGGAAAAAGTCGCCGAGCGCCTCGACCACGGCCTCGCCGATCTGGTCCAGATTGTCCATTTCGGCCTTTGCCTCGGGCTCATCGGCCGCGATGCGCCGGCAGGCTGCGCCGAAAGCCAGCCAGGACCCATAGGCCCGGGCCAGAACCCTGGCCGTGCTCTCGCCGATATGCCGCACACCCAGCGCGAAAATGAAGCGCTCCAGCGCAATCTCCCGTCGCGCCGCGATGGCCGCGAACAGGTTGCGCACGCTCGTCTCGCCGAACCCCTCGTAGTTCTGGATGCGCGTGAGCGAGGCCTTGTCCCGCGCCTCCAGCGTGAAGATGTCGGCCGGCTCGCGGATCAGCCCTTTCTCGTAGAAGAAGGCGATCTGCTTTTCGCCCAGTCCTTCGATATCGAAAGCCCGGCGTGAGACGAAGTGCTTCAGGTGCTCGATGCGCTGGAACGGACAGGCGAATTCCCCCGTGCAGCGGCGCACCGCGCCGGCTTCGCCCTGCGCGGTCGTCTCGCGCACGAGCGGCGTCTTCAACTCGCAGCGACAGACATGGGGAAACACGAACGGCGCGGACCCTGTCGGCCGCTTGTCGAGGACCACTTCCACCACCTGCGGAATGACATCGCCGGCCCGTTGCACCACGACCGTGTCACCGACGCGAATGTCCTTGCGGGCAATCTCGTCCTCGTTGTGCAGCGTGGCGTTCGAGACGACGACACCGCCCACTGTCACCGGCATCAGCTTGGCCACCGGCGTGTGCGCACCGGTGCGCCCCACCTGGATGTCGATGGCGTCGAGGATGGTCGTTGCCTGTTCGGCCGCGAACTTGTGCGCCGTCGCCCAGCGCGGCGAGCGCGCCACGAAACCGAGCCGCGCCTGCAATGCCAGGTCGTCCACCTTGTAGACGACGCCGTCGATGTCGTAGCCCAGCGTCGCCCGCTGCGCCTCAATCCGACGGTAATGCGACAGCAACTCCTCCACCGAGCGGCAGACCGTCATCAGCGGATTGGTGCGAAAGCCCCAGCGCCCGAACACCGCCACCATGCCGCTCTGGGACGAGGCTGGCATGGCACTCATCTCGCCCCAGGCATAGGCAAAGAACCGCAGCGGTCGCGATGCGGTGATGCTCGCATCGAGCTGCCGGAGCGACCCCGCCGCCGCATTGCGCGGATTGGCGAAGACCTTTTCGCCCGCCGCCGCCTGCGACGCGTTCAGCGCCGCGAAATCGGCATGGCCGAGGTAGATCTCCCCACGCACCTCCGCGACCTCCGGCCAGCCTGTGCCGGCCAGGTGGTGCGGAATCTCCTTGAGCGTGCGGACATTGGCGGTGACATCCTCGCCTTCCGCACCATCGCCCCGCGTCGCGGCGGAAACCAGTCGCCCCTTCTCGTAGCGCAGGGAGCAGGACAGGCCGTCGATCTTCGGCTCGGCGGTGAGTGCCAGCGGCGCATCCTCGCCGAGGTCGAGGAAGCGCCGGATTCGGCCAACGAAATCCGCCACGTCTTCTGCTGAAAAGCTGTTCGCCAACGACAGCATCGGCACCGCATGCCGGATTTTCGCGAATTTGCCCGAAGGCGCCGCGCCGACGCGCTGGGTCAGGCTGTCGGCGCTCTTAAACTCGGGATATGCCACCTCGATCGCGTCAAGGCGCCGGCGCAGCGCATCGTACTCCGCATCCGCTATGCTCGGCGCGTCTTCCTGGAAGTAGCGCCGGTCATGCTCCGCGATTTCAGCTGTCAGAGCAGCATGCTCAGCCCGTGCTTCCAGCGGTGTCAGCGTCTCCAGGGCCATGAATCGGCGGTTCGCCACGCTCCTACCCCCCTGCCAGCAGCCGATCAGCCGCCGCACGCGCCTCGGCGCTGATCGCCTCGC
>DAOMXN010000080.1:0-9934 GCA_035437025.1 Beijerinckiaceae bacterium
CGTCCGCTTCTGGTGGCGGGATGACGACGCGGTGGAGCCGGGACCGGCGCTGGATGCCCTGCTGGCCCTGTCCGCGCATTTCGACGCGCCGATCTCGCTCGCGGTGATTCCGCAAACCGCGAGCGCCGGTCTTGCCGCGCGGCTGGCCGGCGACCGGCGGGTGGATGTGCTGGTGCATGGCATCGCGCACTCGAACAACGCCGGCGCGGGCGTCAAGAAGCAGGAACTGGTGAGCGGCGGCGATGAGACGGTCCGGGCGCTGGCCCTCGCCTGGCAACGCGTGTCGACGCTGTTCGGCGAGCGGGCCTTGCCGATCCTGGTCCCGCCCTGGAATCGCATCGCGCCGGATCTTGTCAGACGGCTGCCGGAGGCCGGCTTCGCGGGCCTGTCGACCTATGCGACGATGATCGCCAGCGCGCCGGGCCGGCGCATCGACACCCACATCGATCCGATCGACTGGAAAGGCGGCGGCGGGCGCGTCGGTGCGTCCGCGCACATCGCGAGGCTGGCGGCAATGCTTGAGGAGTCCCTCGACAGGAATCCGCCGGTCCTTGGACCAGTGGGCCTGTTGACGCATCATCTCGTCCATGACCCGTGGGTCTGGGCCCTTGTCAGGGAGTTGCTGACGGTGCTGTCGGCGCATCGCGCGGTGCGCTTTGTTGCGGCGCGGGAACTGTTTGGCTTGACTTGAGCGGTGCGTCGGGCAGGGAAGAGGGGCGTTTGGCCTGATCTCAGCACGGGAATCCCGTCGAGATTCGGCCCGTGTCGGAAATGTCTCATCCAGATCAACCGGATGAGGGATTCTTGAGACGCTCCGGTGGGTCGTTTCGGCGACTCCCGGACGAAAGCCAGGGGCAATGCGGGTCGGGGCTGCCGCGTCAGGGTGGTGGGTCCGCCGGGGGAGCGGGGATGTTGGAACGGACCTTGTCCGTCCGCGATGTGGCCATCGACTTCGTCAGCGATGGTCATGTCACGAATGCGGTGAAGAACATCAGTTTCGATCTGGCGCCCGGCCGGACGCTGGCGATCGTCGGCGAATCCGGATCGGGCAAGTCCGTGACGTCGCAGGCGATCATGGGCATCCTGTCGAAGAACGGCCGGGTGACAAACGGAACCATTCATTTCCGCGATCCCAAGACCGGCGTCATCACCGACATCACCGCCCTCGACCGCGACGGCGAGGAGATGCGCAAGCTGCGCGGCGGCAAGATCGCCATGATCTTCCAGGAGCCGATGACCTCGCTTTCTCCGCTCCACACCATCGGCGACCAGATCGGCGAGGTGGTGAAGCTGCATGAGGGCGCGGACCAGGCCACTGCCGACCGCCGCACCGCCGACCTGCTCGGCAAGGTGGGGTTCCGCGACCCGGAAAGGGCGCTGAAGATCTACCCGTTCGAACTGTCCGGCGGCATGCGCCAGCGCGCGATGATCGCCATGGCGCTGGTGTGCAATCCCGCCGTTCTCGTGGCGGACGAGCCGACCACGGCGCTCGACGTCACGACACAGGCGCAGATTCTCGAACTGATGCGCAAGCTGCAGCGCGAGTTCAAGATGGCGGTGCTGCTGATCACCCACGATCTCGGCGTGGTCGCCAACATGGCGGATGACGTGGTGGTGATGTACCGCGGCGAGGTGATGGAACGCGGTCCGGTTCAGGACATCTTCCGCGACGGCCGCCACGATTACCTGAAGGCGCTGCTGCGTTCGATCCCCAAGTTCGGCATGAAGGAGGACGAGCGCCTCGTGCCGATCCGCGCCATCAAGTCGCAGATCGCCGCCGAGGACCGTCCGACCGGCCCGCGCGCCGCCGGATCGGGCCGCAAGGTGCTGGAGGTCACCGGCGTCTCGAAGTATTTCACGCTGCGCTCTGGCATGTTCGGCTCGAAGAAGACGACGATCCAGGCGCTTTCGAACGTGTCGCTTGCCGTGCCGGCCGGTCAGACCCTCGGGCTTGTGGGCGAATCCGGCTCGGGCAAGACGACCCTGTCCAAGATCATCATGCGCGCCATGACCCCGGACGAGGGGCAAATCCACTACGACGCCGGGCAGGGGCCGAAGGATGTGGCGAAGCTGGAGGGCGCGGAACTCTTCGCCTACCGGCGCGCGGTGCAGTTCGTGTTCCAGGACCCGTTTTCGAGCCTGAACCCGCGCATGACCTGCTACGAGCTCCTCTCCGAGCCGCTGCGTATCCACAACATCGGCACGCCCGAGGAACGGTTCCAGCGGGTCAAGTACCTGATGGAGGTGGTTGGCCTCGATGTCCGGCAGCTGCGGCGCTATCCCCATGCGTTTTCCGGCGGCCAGCGCCAACGTCTCGGCCTCGCCCGCGCCCTGGCGCTGAAACCGTCCGTGCTGCTGTGCGACGAGCCGACCAGCGCGCTCGACGTGTCCGTGCAGGCGCAGATCCTGAACCTCCTGAAGGACTTGCAGCGGGAACTGGACCTCTCGATCCTGTTCGTGTCGCACAATCTCGCCGTGGTCGATTACATGGCGCAGGAGATCGCCGTGATGTGCCGTGGCCACATCGTCGAACAGGCGCCGCGCGCCGCGCTGTTCGGCAACCCGCAGCATCCCTACACCAAGGCGTTGCTGGCGGCCGTGCCGGAGCCGGACCTCGACCGTCCGCTCGATTTCGGCAAGGTCTCGGGCGGTTTTTCGAACCCGGCGGAATGGCCGGCCCCGTTCACCATCCGCCCCGGCGACTTCCATCCCCGCATGGCGGAAGTGGCTCCGGGACATTTCGTGCGAATCGGCGAGGCTGCCAGCCTCGACCGTGCCTCGTGAGGACAGAGATGATCGCTTCCGCAATGCTGCCGTCATCACAAGGGCGCCCGGCCCGGGGCGCGACGAAGCCATCCCTGCTGCGAGGGCTCCGGCTGGAGTGCGTTGCCGCAGCCTTCCTCGCCATGACGGCGGTCGCCTCCGCTGCCGACATCCGGCTCATCGATCCGCCGTTCTTCAAGGAGCGCGTGGAAAAACAGCAGCTACCGGAGATCGCCCAGCGCGTGCCGAAGCAGCCGCTGGTTGCCGATCTGGAAGCGCGCGGACGCGTGCCGGGCCGTCACGGCGGCGACATTCGCACGCTGGTCAGCGCCGTGCGCGACCTGCGCTATGTCACGGTCTACGGCTACACCCGCCTCATCGGCTACACCGAAAAGCTCGAACTGAAGCCGGACCTGCTCGCCGACATCGAGATTGAGGGCGGGCGCGTGTTCACCCTGACGCTGCGCGAGGGCCACAGGTGGTCCGACGGCAAGCCGTTCACCACGGAGGACTTCCGCTACTACTGGGAGGACATGGCGAACGACAAGTCGATCGCGCCGGCCGGCCCGCCGGAAGTCTACTTCGTCGATGGCCAGCTGCCGAAGTTCGAGGTGCTCGACGAGCGCCGCGTTCGCTTCACCTGGTCGAAGCCAAACGAGCGCCTGCTGCCGTTCTGGGCGCAGCCGGGCAAGGTGTTCTCCTATGCCCCGGCACATTACCTGAAGCAGTTCCACGCGAAATACACGCCCGAGGCCGATCTGAAGAAACGCATCGCCGACGCCAAGGTGCGCTCCTGGGCCGCGCTGCACAACCGCATGGACGACCCTTACGAGAACGGCAACGTCGACATGCCGGTGCTGGGACCCTGGCGCGTGCTGACGAAGGGGCCGGCCAGCCGCTATGTCTTCGAGCGCAACCCGTATTACCACCGCATCGACCGCGAGGGCCGGCAACTGCCGTATGTCGACCGCATCCTCGTCGACATCGCGGCCGGCGGCCTAATCGCCGCCAAGGCCAACGCCGGCGAGACGGACCTGCAGGGCAGGGGCCTTTCCATGGTGGACGCCGGCGTGCTCAAGGAAGGCGAGAAGCTCAACGGCTACCGCACGCTGCTCTGGCCGAACGCGCGCGGCTCGGCCTATGCGCTCTATCCCAACCTCAACACCGCCGATCCGGAGTTCAAGAAACTCAATCGCGACCTGCGCTGGCGCCGCGCGCTCTCCCACGCCATCGACCGGCGGATGCTCAACAACGCGCTGCTGTTCGGCCTCGGCCGCGAGGTCGGCAACACTGTCGAGCCGCAGAGCCCGCTCTATTCGGAAGCGGCGGCGAAGATGCACATGGCCTATGATCCGGCGCTGGCGAACCGCCTGCTCGACGAGATCGGCCTGACGCAGCGCGACTCGCTGGGCTTCCGGCTGCTGCCGGACGGTCGCCGTCTCGAGCTTCTGGTGGAACTCAACGGCGGCGACGGCGACATGCTGGACGCGCTCCAGCTCATCGCCGAGACCTGGGCCGACATCGGCATCAAGCTGATCGCCAAGCCGCAGGACCGTTCAATCCTGCGCAAGCGCTCCTACAGCGGGCAGACCGTGATGGTGATGTCCACCGGCCTCGACAACGCCGTGCCGACGGCGGACATGCCGCCGATCGAACTCGCGCCGGCCGTGCAGGACAACTACGCCTGGCCGATGTGGGGCCAGCACGTGGAGACTAAGGGCAAATCCGGCGAGCCGGCCGACATCCCGGCGGCAAAGGCGCTGCTCGACGACTACACCGCCTGGCGCTCGACCAACGATCCGGCGCAGAAGACCGCGATCTGGAAGCGGATGATCGAGAATTACGCCGCGAACCTGTGGACCATCGGCACGGTCTCGGGCGAGTTGCAGCCGGTCGTGGTTTCGAAAAAGCTCCGCAACGTGCCGGACAAGGCGGTCTTCGCCTGGGAGCCGATGGCGCTGTTCGGCGTGCATCGCATCGACGAATTCTTCTACGCGGAGTGAGCGGACGTGCTTCTCTACCTTCTGAAGCGGCTGGCGACGATGATCGGGACGCTGTTTCTCGTCTCGGCGCTCGTCTTCGGCATCATCAAACTGCCGCCGGGCGACTTCCTGACCAACCAGATCGCCGAACTCAAGGCGAGCGGCGATGCCGCCTCCGTCGATAAGGTGGAATTCCTGCGCAAGGAATACGGCCTCGACAAGCCGGCGTGGGAGCAATACCTCGTCTGGATCGGGCTGATGCCGGGCGCGCACGGCTATTCCGGCCTCATCCAGGGTGATCTCGGCTGGTCTTTCGAACATCAGCAGCCGGTGTCCGCCATCCTCGGGGAGTCGCTGGCGCTGACGTTGATCGTCAACATCGCCGCGATCATCTTCATTCACGTGCTGGCCATTCCCGCCGCGGTCTATTCCGCCAAGCGGCAGTATTCCCTGCCGGACTACATCATCACCTTCATCGGCTATCTCGGCATCGCCACGCCGTCCTTCCTGCTGGCGCTGGTGCTGTTGTTCTATCTCAACCGCTGGTTCGGCGTGTCGATCGGCGGGCTGATGGACCCGAAGTTCGAGGGCCAGCCCTGGTCGCTGGCGAAGGTCGGCTCCGTGGCGGCGCATCTCATCGTGCCGACCATCGTCATCGGCCTTGCAGCGCTTGCCTCCATGGTGCGGCGCATGCGCGCCAACCTGCTGGACGAGTTGCAGAAACAGTATTTCGTCACGGCCAAGGCCAAGGGACTCGATCCGAACAAGGCACTGATCAAGTATCCGTTCCGCATGTCGCTGAACCCGTTCATCTCCGACATCGGCAACATGCTGCCCGGCCTCGTTTCCGGCTCGATCCTGGTTTCGCTGGTGATGAGCCTGCCGACGGTTGGGCCGAAGCTGCTGCAAGCGCTCAAGGTCTCCGACCAGTATCTGGCCGGCTCGATCCTGATGTTCGTCTCGCTGCTGACCATCATCGGCATGTTCATCTCGGATCTGCTGCTCGCCATGCTCGATCCGCGCATCCGCTTCGGCGCGAAGGGGAAGTGACATGAGCCAGACTGTCGCTTCCGACGGCCTGCCGCCGCCGCTCCCCGCCCGCGCCATCGACACCAAGCCGTTCAACCCGGCAGAGGAGCGCATGCCCACCGGCGACGAGGCGTATTACCGCGCCTCGACCTGGACGCTGATGTGGGCGAAGTTCAAGCGCAACAAGCTGGCGGTGATCTCGCTGTTCGTGCTGCTGGCCTTCTACGGGTCGCTGGTGATCGTCGAGCAGATCGCGCCCTACGCCGCCAGCAAGCGCCATGGCGACCACCTCTACGCGCCGCCCCAGTCGGTCCACCTGTTCCACCAGGGCGAGTTCAGGGGGCCGTTTGTCTACCCCTATGCCTTCAAGTTCAATCTGGAGACGTTCAAGCGGGAGTACGTCATCGACGAGACCAAGCCGCAGCCGATCCGCTTCTTCTGCTCGGGCGATTCCTATGACTTCATGGGCGTGGCGAAGCTGGATTTCCACTTCGTCTGCCCGCCGAAGGACGGCACGATGTTCCTGCTCGGCACCGACAAGCTTGGCCGCGACCTGCTCTCGCGCATCATCTACGGCGCGCGCATCTCGCTTACCGTCGGCGTCGTCGGCATCGCCATTTCCTTCATCATCGGCCTGACGCTCGGCGGCCTCGCCGGCTATCTCGGCGGCTGGGTGGATGCGGTGGTGCAGCGCTCCATCGAGATCCTGCGCTCGCTGCCCGAACTGCCGCTGTGGCTGGCGCTCTCCGCCGCCGTGCCGCCGAACTGGAGTCCGGTGACGGTGTTCCTCGCCATCACGGTGATCCTCGGCTTCCTCGACTGGCCCGGTCTTGCCCGCGCCGTGCGCTCGAAGCTGCTCGCCCTGCGCGAGGAGGATTTCGTGCGCGCCGCCGAACTCATGGGTGCCTCGAAGTCGCGCATCATCGGTCGGCATCTGGTGCCCAACTTCATGAGCCACCTCATCGCCTCGGCGACGCTGTCGATCCCTGCCATGATCCTCGGCGAGACGGCCCTCTCCTTCCTCGGGCTTGGCCTGCGCCCGCCGGTGACGAGCTGGGGCGTGCTCCTGAACGACGCGCAGAACCTCGCCTCGGTGAACCTCTACCCCTGGCTGCTGACGCCGATGATCCCGGTGATCATCGTCATCCTCGCCTTCAATTTCGTCGGCGACGGCCTGCGGGATGCGGCCGACCCGTATCACTGAGGAGCGTTCGCCGCGCGCGAGCGCTTGCGACGCGTCAAGGCGCGAACCGCGCGGTTCTGCAATGATGAACTCATGCAGAATCATCCGTTTTTCGGGCGCCGCGCCCTGTTTGGAGCGGTCGGTCTGGTCGCCGCCCTTCTGGCTGCGCCCGTCGCCGCGCAGGACCCGGCTTCCGATCCCGTTGCCGCGCTCACGCCGGCGCAGGCCTATGCCAGGGGCTGCGGCAGCTGTCACCGCAGCGAGCGCGGCGTCGTGCGCGCGATCCCGAAGCGGCCGGATGCCGAGCGACGGGCCTGGATCGAGACCTTCATGGCGGATCACCCCTGCGAGTTTGACGCCGGCAAGGCGAAGATCCTCGACTACCTGGTGGAGAAGTCGCGGCGCTGATCCCCGCCGACCCCTGATCTCGCGACCGTCCCCACGGCCTGCTTTTCCACTATGCCGGCGCATGGGATGGGTGCCGCATGGGCATCGCGCGCATCGTCCTGCGGACGTCTCGCCCCGTGACCCTTCAACGGCGATGACCGCCGGCCGGCGGAACAGGGGGCTTGCGCGCGGGGCAGGAGGGCATCATTAGGAGTTCCGAACGCGCTCGTCGCAAGGGCGAGGCTGATCGCATGCCGGAGTTCCCATGCCTGTCGAATCCAAGCCCCTCGATCCGAAGATCCTCGCCGCGCTGAAGCAATGCTCCGCCGCGACCGTCACCACGATCCTGCTCAAGAAGGGCGTGCGCACGGTCTGGATGCGTGGCACGAAGCCCTTGAGGGCCGATCAGCCGCGCACCGTCGGCCGGGCCTTCACGCTGCGCTTCGTGCCGGTGCGCGAGGACCTGGCGACGCCGGAGTCCTGGTCCAATCCGATTTCGACACGCGCGGCCATCGAGGCGATGCCCGAGGGCTGCCTTGCGGTGGTGGACGCCATGGGCGTCGACGATGCCGGCATCTTCGGCGACATTCTCTGCGCCCGCATGGTCAAGCGGAAGGTGGCCGGCCTGATCACCGATGGCGTCGTGCGCGACGCGGAAGGCGTGCTCTCCACCGGCCTGCCGGTCTGGTGCAACGGCGTCGCGGCGCCTGCCTCGGTCGCGGGCCTAACCTTCGTCGGCTGGCAGGAGCCGATCGCCTGCGGCGGCGTCGCGGTGTTCCCGAACGATGTCGTCGTGGTCGACAAGGACGGCGCGGCGCTGATCCCCGAGGCGCTGCTCGACTACGTCGCCGAGCACGGTCCGGAACAGGAGCGCATGGAGGCCTGGATCATGAAGGAAGTGGACAAGGGCCTGCCGTTGCCCGGCCTCTACCCCATGAACGCCGAGACCAAGGCCCGCTACGAAGCCTCGAAGAAGGCCTGAGGGCACAGCGCCGGCGTCTCGCCATGATCAGGCAGGACGGCTGGCAATTTGCCCGCGTGACGCTATCTTGCGGTCATGTCCTCGCTTGAACTGAAATATCCGCCGGTCGCGGTCTTCCTGGTCTGCGCCGTGCTTGTGCCGGTTCTGGCCTTTGTCTTTCCCGGCTTCGGCATGAGCGGCGGCGATCCCTGGAAATCCGCGATCGCCAGCCTCGTCGGCTCGGCCGGGCTGATGCTGGGCCTCGCCGGTGTCGTCCAGTTCCGCATGCACCGCACGACCGTGCATCCCCAGCATCCGGAGCGCTCATCGTCGCTGGTCACGGACGGGGTCTACGGCTTCACGCGCAACCCGATGTATCTCGGGCTGGCTCTCGTGCTGGCGGCCTTCGGGGTCTTCTACATGCTGCATCTTGCCGGCGTGCTGTGCACCGCGGCATTCGTGTTCTGGATGAACCGCTTCCAGATCGAGCCGGAGGAACGGATGATGCAGGAGAAGTTCGGCGCCCAGTATCACGCCTATAGCCAGCGCGTCCGGCGCTGGATTTGACCCCGGAGCCCGCACCTCGCCATGACCGCTTCCTATGCCGGCGTCTTCCCGATCGCCCCGACGCCTTTCCTGCCGGATGGCGCCATCGACTGGGCCAGCGCCGAGAGGCTGTTCGCCTGGTATCGCGAGATCGGCTCGGATGGTCTGACCGTGCTTGGCATCATGGGCGAGGCGCCCAAGCTGGAACCGGCGGAATCGCTTCGGCTGCTGAAACTGGCGGTAAAGCACTTCGCCGGCCTGCCGGTGATCGTCGGGGTATCCGCGCCGGGCTTTGCCGCCATGCGCTCGCTGGCGCGCGAGGCTCTGGCGGCGGGCGCGGCCTCGGTCATGATCGCGCCGCCCGGCACGCTGCGCACGGACGACAGCATCGTCGGCTACTACGCGCAGGCGGTGGAGGCGATCGGTGCGGACGTGCCTTTCGTCATCCAGGATTACCCGCTGGTCACCTCGGTGCAGATGACGCCGGGCGTGATCCGCCGCATCGTGCAGGATCAGGCGTCCTGCGTCATGCTGAAAGCCGAGGACTGGCCGGGGCTGGAAAAGATCACAGCCCTGCGCTCCTGGCAGAAGGATGGAACGCTGCGCGATCTCGCCATCATGGTCGCCAATGGGGGGCTGTTCCTCGATTTCGAGATGGAACGCGGCGCCGACGGGTCCAACACCGGTTATGCCTTTCCGGAAATGCTGATCGACGTCGTGCGCCTGTCCAGGACAGGCCAGCGCGATGCGGCGCATGACCTGTTCGATGCGCATCTGCCACTGTTGCGCTACGAGCAGCAGCCCAATGTCGGGCTCGCCGTGCGAAAGTACGTCATGATGCGCCGGGGCATCCTGGCGCACGATGCGCAGCGCAAGCCTGGCGCCGGGCTGAGCGCGACGGCACGCGCGGAAGTGGACTACCTGCTCGCCCGCCTTGCCCGCGTGGATCGCCGCGCGGCGGTCTGATACCGCTCGCAGGTGCATGTCAGATCGAGAGCGGACCTCGCATTCGGCGCGGGCCGGTGCGCTGTTCGCAATGTGCGCTAGCGCACATCGTCTATCGCGTTCCCGTATACCTTGGCT
>DAOMXN010000081.1:0-9863 GCA_035437025.1 Beijerinckiaceae bacterium
GGGTCGGCGATTCCCGAATCGAGGTAGCGCGGTCTGACGATCTGGATGTGGCCGGCGATGCGGTGCGCCACCGTCTCGTGCACCTTCGGGCCATCGGACGGTTTCACGGACAGGCGCCAGACGGCGGCGTCGCGCGGTTCGAGCAGCGGCTCGGCGTCACGCACCATGCGCCAGAGCGAAGCGGAGGCGGATTCCTCCAGAATGCGCGCCGCGCCGAACGGCGTAAGCAGGCGGCCAAGCGCTGCCGCCCGATAGGTGAGCGAGGCCTCGAAGCCTTCGATGCGCAGCATCGTACGCGCCGCAGCCGTGTCCGTCGCCGGCAGGTGAGCGGCGCCGGTGACCTCGAAGGGCGAGGTGAGGCCGGCCGACAGGGCGGCGATGCCGCGCGCATCATCCAACCCTTCCAGAACAAGTGTGCGTTGCGTCTCGGGCGCCGGTAGCACCTTGAAGATGACCTCGGTCAGGAAGCCAAGCGTGCCCCAGGCGCCGGACTGCAATTTGACGACGTCGAGGCCGGTGACGTTCTTCATCACCCGGCCACCGGACTTCACGATCTCGCCGCGCCCGTTGACGAAGCGCACGCCGATCAGGCTGTCGCGCGCCGCGCCGTGAGAGATGCGGCGCGGACCGGAAATGTTGCCGGCCGCGATCGCGCCCATCGTCGGCGCGCCGGTCGACCCCAGCAGCGGGCGATGATCCATCGGCTCGAACGGCAGCATCTGACCCTTCGCCGCGAGCGTCGCGACAACCTCATCCAGCGGAGTGCCGGCGCGCGCGCCGATCACCATTTCGGCCGGTTCGTAGAGCGTGATGCCGCCGAGCTTCTCGGTGGAAAGCCTGGCCGTCGCGTTGACCGGACGACCAAGGTCCTGGCGCGTGCCACCGCCGACGATGCGCAACGCCGTTCGGGCCGCGCGCGCGGCGGAAACGATCTCGGCGGCTTCGGCCTCCGAGGACGGAGAATGAATGGGCAGGGTCAAATCCGGCCCTCCAGCGGGAAGACCTTGGCCGGATTCATCAGCCAGGCCGGATCGAAAACCGCGCGCAGGCGCATCTGCTGCGCCAGGTCCGCGTCGTTGAACTGATGGCGCATCAGGTCGCGCTTCTCGATGCCGACGCCGTGCTCGCCGGTCAGACAGCCGCCGACCTCGACGCAGAGCTTCAGGATGTCGTTGCCGGCGTCTTCGGCCTTCATCGCCTCGGCGGGATCGTTGACGTTGTAGAGGATCAGCGGGTGGAGGTTGCCGTCGCCGGCATGGAACACATTGGCGACCCGCAGGCCATAATGCTTCACGATCTCGTCGATGCGGCGCAGGACGTAGGGCAACTGTCCGGTCGGGATGGTGCCGTCCATGCAGATGTAGTCGGCGATGCGGCCGGTCGCGCCGAAGGCCGATTTCCGCCCCTTCCAGATTTGCGCGGTCTCGGTGGCCGAGCGGCTTTCCTTGACGGTCCTGACACCATGCGCCTTGGCGATCTCGACGATGCGGGCAAGGCTCGCCGCCATCTCCTCATCTGACCCCTCGACCTCGATGATCAGCATGGCCTCGACATCGAGCGGATAGCCGGCCTTGGCGAAAGCCTCGCAGATCTCGATGGCGGGCCTGTCCATGAACTCCATGGCGACCGGCACGATGCCCGCGCCGATGATGGCGGCAACGGCAGCGCCGGCCGCCTCGCTGGTGTCGAAGCCGAACAGCACCGGCCGCGCGCCTTCCGCCTTCGGCAGGATGCGCACCGTCGCTTCGGTGATGACGGCGAGTTGGCCTTCCGAGCCGCAGAGCAGGCCGAGGACATCGAGGCCGGGCGCATCCACATGCGGCCCGCCAATGTCGACGACGGTTCCGTCGAGCAGCACCGCGCGCACGCCGAGAATGTTGTTGGTCGTGACGCCATACTTCAGGCAATGCGCGCCGCCGGAATTCATCGCGATGTTGCCGGCGATGGTGCAGGCCAGCTGCGAGGACGGGTCCGGCGCATAGAAGAAGCCGGCCCCGTCCACGGCGGCGGAAATGGCCAGGTTGGTCACGCCCGCCTGCACGCGTGCAAACCGGTTGGCCGTATCCACCTCCAGAATCCGTGACATCTTGCCGACGCCGAGCACGACGGCATCTTCCTGAGGGATGGCGCCCCCGCACAGCGAGGTGCCGGCGCCGCGCGGGACGACGGGAACCCCCTCGCGATTCAGGAAGGCCAGGATGGCGCTGACCTCGTCGGTGGTGCGCGGCAGGACCACGGCGAGCGGCATGCGGCGATAGGCGGTGAAGGCATCGGTCTCGAAGGCCTTGCACTCGTTGTTCGAGGTGATCAGGGCGTCGTCAGGCACCAGGGCGGCAAGACCCGCGATTATCGCGTCACGACGGGCCAGAACGGCGGCGCTTGGCGGCGGGAATGCTATGGCGTTCATGGCGTCTCCCCGGGGCGGTTCATGCGGGTGCCTGAACCATAGCGGCTTTGACGCCGGCAAGCCAAGCGCGGCTCTCAATGGTCCTCTGCATGCTTGCGGCGGATGCGGCGCACCGCGAGCGCGACCAGCAGGACAATGGCGGGAAGAACCGCGGCGGTCGCGATGGCCGGGTCGAAAGGCAGCACGCCGCCATCCTTCGCGCCCTTGAACAGGTAACCGATGAGACCGAGCACGTAGTAGCTGACCGCGGCGACGGAAAGTCCCTCGACCGTCTGCTGCATGCGCAGTTGCAGGCGCGTGCGCTCGTTCATCGACGCCATCAGGTCGCGGTTCTGCGTCTCCATGTCGAGTTGAACGCGGGTGCGCAGCAGGTCCGCCGTGCGCGACAGGCGGGTTGCGAGTGCGCTCTGCCGCTCCTCCATCATGCGACAGGTGCGCATTGCCGGCCCCATGCGCCTGGCCAGGAAGGAGGAGAACATGGAATGGCCCTCCAGCGGGCCTTCCTTCAGCGATTCGAGGCGTTGCTGAACGATGCCGTCGTAGGCGCGGCTGGCGCTGAAACGGAAACCAGCGGTCGTGGCTTCCGCCTCCAGTTGGGCGGCAAGCGTCGTCAGCTGGCGCAGGAGCTGGTGGTTCGCCTCCAGGCCCTCCACTTCCGTCATGCGTCGCGCGATGGCGGTCAGCTGGTCCTCGATGCCCTTGACGACCGGCGCGAGCCGCTGCGCCTCCGGCAGGCCGAGCAGCGCCAGAACCCTGTAGGTCTCGACTTCAAGCAACCTCTGCGTCATCGCGCCGGCAGAATTCGGCTGCAGGTCATCCGCGATCACCATGAGGCGCACGAACCCATCGCCGGTGGGCCGGAAGTCGGTTGCGGCCTCTGCCTTGCCGGCGATGAGCGACGAAGCAGCCAGGCTCATCGGGTCGAGCCATGCCTCGTAGCCGGCCGAGGGCCGCTGCGCGAGGAAATGCAGGTCGATCGACGCCAGCAGCGGACCGGGCTGCGGCAGGACACGCATCGCGTCGCAAAGTTCAGTGGCGGCAGGCTCGAAAGGCGTTGCCGACGCGTCCTTCGGCTCGAATGTGTAGGTCGTGAACTCGTTGTGCTGTTCCCAGCGCAGGAGACCGCGGGGCAGCGCCACGCGGCAATGCTTTTCGCCAGGACCGGGACCGGCTCCGCCAAGGGTCGCGCACAGCGACTGCAGGGCCGCTCGACTGCCCGCCGCCTGCGCCTCGTCGGTCATGAACACCAGGCGCAGCATGCGGCCGGGCGGCGTGACGGGGTGGAAGGGGCGGGCATGCATCTCGCCAAGCACGACGCTCCGCAGGGGGTGCGGTTCGAGCCTGCTGCCAATTCCGGTGTTCGCCGTGTCGTTCACGCCTGCCGCCTTCGCGCATCGCGCCACCGCGCTCGACGGCGGCTTCGGCTGTGCTTTACTGATGTGCGTGATCCCTGTCGATTCCTTCCCGGACGAATCCCTGCCGGAGCCGTTTGCGGCGTGGTTTGCCGCGCGCGGCTGGAGCGTCCGGCCGCATCAGTCGACTTTGCTGCAGAAGGCGCGCCTCAATCGCTCCGCCTTGCTCATCGCGCCGACCGGGGCGGGCAAGACCCTGGCCGGCTTCCTGCCGAGCCTCGTCGACCTTGCGGGTGGCCGGCGGCGTCATGCCGGTGTTCACACCCTGTACGTCTCGCCGCTGAAGGCCCTCGCCGTTGATATCGCCCGCAATCTGGAAGTGCCTGTCGCCGAGATGGGGCTGGCGGTCAGGATCGAGACGCGCACCGGCGACACGCCGGCATCCCGCCGCCAGCGCCAGCGCCGCGATCCGCCGGACATCCTGCTCACGACGCCGGAACAGGTGGCGCTGCTCATCGCCAGCGCGGATGCGCCGCATCTGTTCGGTGCCGTGAAGCGGATCATCATCGATGAAGCGCATGCGCTCGCGCCGATCAAGCGTGGGGACCTGCTGGCGCTGGGTCTGGAACGTCTGAAGCGGATAGCCCCCGGCGTGACGCTGACCGGGCTGTCCGCCACGGTGCGCGACCCGGACGACCTGGCCCGCTGGCTCGGCGGTGCAACAACTCCGGCGGACTGCGTGATCGCTGACCGGAAATCGGCTGCGGCGCCGGACATCCGCATCCTCGAAACGGACGAGCGGTTGCCCTGGGCAGGGCACACCGCCCGCCACGCGATGGACGCGATCTACCGGACGCTGAAGCGCAGCAAACTGTCGCTCATCTTCGTCAATACGCGGATGCAGGCGGAGTTCGTGTTCCAGCTGCTGTGGGCGATCAATGACGACAATCTGCGCATCGCCCTGCATCATGGCTCGCTCGACGTCGGCCAGCGCCGGCGCGTCGAAGCCGCGATGGCGGCAGGCTCCCTGGATGCCGTTGTCTGCACCTCCACGCTCGATCTCGGGATCGACTGGGGCGATGTCGATCTGGTCATCCATGTCGGAGCGCCGAAGGGCGCGAGCCGCCTGCTGCAACGAATCGGCCGCTCGAACCACCGTCTGGATGAACCCTCGCGCGCCCTGCTCGTGCCGGCGAACCGCTTCGAGGTTCTGGAGTGCCGCGCCGCCATCGACGCCGCCAACGCCGGGGCGCAGGATGCCGAGGTCATTCGCGCCGGCGGGCTCGATGTGCTCGCGCAGCATGTGCTTGGCATGGCGGTCGCAGCCCCCTTCGACGCCGATGCGCTCTATGCCGAGGTCACTTGCGCCGCTCCCTACGCAACCCTGGCGCGCGGGGATTTCGACGCCATTGTCGATTATGTCGCGACCGGCGGCTATGCGCTGAAATCCTATGAGCGCTTTGCCCGGATCAGGCGGACGAAGGACGCGCTCTGGCGGGTTTCCAATCCCGCCATCGCCCAGGGTTACCGCATGAATGTCGGCACCATCGTCGAGGAACCGATGTTGAAGGTGCGGCTTGGCCGCGCCCGCTCGACCGGGTTGGGGCCGACCGGTCCGATCAGCCGCGGCGGACGCGTGCTCGGGGAAGTCGAGGAATACTTCGTTGAGCAACTCACCTACGGCGATACCTTCGTCTTCGCCGGTGAAGTGCTGCGCTTCGAGGCGATCGTCGAGAACGAGGCGGTGGTCTCGCGGGCGAGCGCCAGCGATCCCAAGGTTCCCTCCTACATGGGCGGCAAGTTTCCGCTGTCGACCCATCTCGCGGAGCGGGTCCGGGCCATGCTGGCGGACCGGACAGCCTGGAGCGGCCTGCCCGAACAGGTGGCCGCATGGCTCGCCCTCCAGGCGGATGCGTCCCTGCTGCCCGCGCGCGCGGACATGCTGGTGGAAACCTTCCCGCGCGGCGCGCGGCACTATCTCGTGGCCTATCCTTTCGAAGGGCGGCTCGCCCACCAGACGCTCGGCATGCTGCTCACACGCCGTCTCGAGCGGGCGCGACTGAAGCCACTCGGCTTCGTGGCCTCGGATTACGCCATCGCTGTCTGGGGCGCCGAGGACATGTCGCGGGCGGCCTGGCGGGAGCCGGCGTTCATCGGCGACCTGTTCTCGCAGGACATGCTGGGCGACGACCTGGAGGAGTGGCTGGCGGAATCCTCCCTGATGAAGCGGACCTTCCGCAAAGCGGCCGTCATCGCCGGCATGATCGAGCGTCGCCATCCTGGCATGGAAAAGAAGACGCGGCAGGTGAGCATGTCGAGCGATCTCATCTATGACGTGCTGCGCCGGCATCAGCCGGACCATATCCTGCTCAAGGCGGCGCGGGCGGATGCCGCCACCGGCCTGCTCGATCTCGCGCGCCTGGCGCAAATGCTCTCGCGCATCCGGGGGCGAATCATCCACAAGCCATTGGACCGCGTTTCGCCGCTGGCCGTGCCGGTGATGCTGGAGATCGGCCGCGAGGCGGTCTACGGCGAAGCCGCAGACGCGCTCCTGGAAGAGGCGGCGGACGATCTGGTCGCGGAGGCGATGGGGCATGATTTCGGCCGCGCAGGCCACCGGGACTGAGACCATGCCGGTGGCGATCACGATCGGCGGCGAGCGCTTTTTCGCGGATGTGACCGGCGCGCTCTGGCATCCCGGGCATCAGGCGTTGCTGGTGGCTGACCTGCATCTGGAAAAGGGCTCGTCCTATGCCCGGTCGGGACAGCTTGTCCCGCCCTTCGACACGATCGCCACCCTGTCCCGGCTGGCTGCGGCCGCCACGCGCTGGCGTGCCCGATCGATCTTCGTGCTGGGCGATGCGTTTCATGACGCCTTCGCCGAGGAGAGGATCGCGGACGAGGCCGTCGCGGCCATCGATGCGCTCGCGGCCGGCCGTCGACTCGTGTGGATCAAGGGCAATCACGATCCCGCGCCACCGGAGCAGGTGCCGGGGGATCGGGCGGACGAGGTTCGGCTAGGTGACCTCGTCCTGCGCCATGAACCCCGCAAGGCGCTGGAGGGCGCAGAGATCGCGGGGCATCTGCATCCGGTCGCCCGGGTCGCGACGCGCGCTCAGGTCGTTCGCCGCCGCTGTTTCGTCCATGATGAGCGTCGGCTGCTTCTTCCCGCCTTCGGAGCCTACGCCGGCGGGATCAGCGTGCGCCTTCCGGTTATCGCCGAGCTGTTTTCAATGCCATCCGTGCATGTGCTCGGCGAGCGTCGCGTGCTGTCGATCGCGCGCGATCGGATCGTCTGAGCCCGAATGGGAGCGCTTTGGCCTGCTTGCCGGCCCAGAGCGCAGTTGCGCTTCCTGAAATCGCGGCTATTGAACGGCGCTGAAAGCTTTCTCCTCACCAGGAAGGCCTGCTTTGATCGCGCGTCTTATCGCCGGTCTCCCTTGCGGGAGCATGGCGCTCAAGGCCAGTTGAAGCGGGACAGGATCGATGAAACTTACCCTTTCGTGGCTCAAAGACCATCTCGACACCAACGCCTCGCTGGAGGTGATTGTCGAAACGTTGACCCGCATTGGCCTTGAGGTCGAAGGCGTCGAGGACCCGGCCCGCAAGCTGGCCGGCTTTTCCATCGGCTATGTCGTCGAGGCAAGCCAGCACCCGAATGCCGACCGCTTGCGCGTCTGTCTCGTCGACACCGGGCAGGGCGCGCCGGTTCAGGTGGTTTGCGGTGCGCCGAATGCAAGAACCGGCATGAAGGGCGTGTTCTCGCCGGTGGGAACCTACATCCCCGGCAAGGACCTGGTGCTCGGCAAGGGCGTGATCCGCGGCGTCGAATCCAACGGCATGCTCTGCTCGGAAGCCGAATTGCTGCTGTCGCAGGATCATGACGGCATCATCGATCTGCCGGCCGATGCGCCGGTCGGCACGCCATTCGCCGAATACCTTGGTCTCAACGACCCCGTCATCGAGATCAACCTGACGCCGAATCGTCCGGATGCGACCGGCATTGCCGGCATCGCGCGGGATCTCGCCGCCGCGGGGCTAGGCACGGTGAAGACGCCGGAGCCGAAGGCGTTGACCGGCGGCGATCCCTGTCCGGTCAAGGTGAAGCTCGATTTCGCCGCTGGCGATGCGCATCTCTGCCCGGCCTTCGCCCTGCGCCTGGTGCGCGGCGTGAAGAATGGCCCGTCGCCGGGCTGGATGCAGGCCCGGCTGAAGGCTATCGGTCTGCGGCCGATCAACGCGCTGGTCGACATCACCAACTACATGACCTTCGATCGCGGCCGTCCGCTGCACGTCTTCGACCTGAAGAAGGTCAAGGGCGATCTCGTCGTGCGCAGGGCGCGCAAGGGCGAGGAGGTTCTGGCGCTCGACGGCAAGACCTATGCGCTTGAGGAGTCGATGGTCGTCATCGCGGACGCCAACGGCGTCGAATCCATCGGCGGCATCATGGGCGGCGAGCATTCCGGCTGCGATGAGACCACGACCGACGTGCTCATCGAATCCGCGCTCTGGGACCCGATGAACATCGCCCGCACCGGTCGCGCGCTGGGCATCAACACCGACGCGCGCTACCGCTTCGAGCGCGGTGTCGATCCGGCCTTCTGCGTGCCCGGCCTCGACATGGCGACGCAGCTGGTTGTCGACCTGTGCGGGGGAACGCCCGGCGCCATGGAACTGTCCGGCGCCGTGCCGCAGCCCGACAGGATCATCGACTTCCCCTGGTCCGAGACGCAGCGGCTGACCGGGCTGGAACTGCCGCGCGCCGAAGCCAAGGTGATCCTGCAAAGCCTGGGCTTCTGGGTCTCCGGCAACGGCGACGCGGTGAAGGTCGCGGTGCCCTCCTGGCGGCCCGATGTCGAGGGCAAGGCGGACATCGTCGAGGAAATCACCCGCATCGCCGGCGTGGACTCCGTGCCGATGGTGCCGATGCGCCGCATCGATCAGGTGCACCCCCCGGTGCTGACGCTGATCCAGCGCCGCACGCGGCAGGCCAAGCGCCTGCTCGCCTCCCGCGGCATGCTGGAAGCGGTAACCTGGTCGTTCATCTCGAAGTCGGCGGCGGACCTGTTTGGAGGCGGTCAGGCAGAACTGGCGCTGGCCAATCCCATCGCCTCCGACCTGTCCGACATGCGGCCGACCCTGCTGGCTGGCCTGCTGTCCGCCGCGCAACGCAATGCGGACCGGGGTTTCGGCAACGTCGCCTTGTTCGAGGTTGGCCAGATCTTCCGGGGCGACAAGCCGGAGGACCAGAAGATCGCCGCCTCCGGCATCCGGCGCGGCCTTGCCGGGCCGGCGGGCCTCGGCCGTCACTGGAGCGGCGCGAAGTCTGCGGACGTGTTCGATGTCAAGGCGGATGCGCTGGCCGTGCTCTCGATGCTCGGCGCACCGATGGCCGGCGTCCAGATCACGCCCAAGGCGCCGGACTGGTTCCACCCCGGACGATCCGCCACCCTGCACATGGGCAAGGATGTGTTCGGCTGGTTTGGGGAAATCCATCCCCGGGCCCTGGAAGCGCTGGATGTCGAAGGCCCGATCCATGCCTTCGAAATCGTGCTCGATGCGTTGCCGGCGCCGAAGGCGCGGCCGACCAAGATGAAGCCGAAGCTCGATGTCGCCGATCTCCAGCCTGTGACGCGCGACTTCGCCTTCCTGGTGTCGAGCGAAACGCGCGCCGAGGACCTGCTGAAGGCAGCGCGCACCGTCGACAAGGCGCTGACCGCCAGTGTCACGCTGTTCGATCTTTATGAAGGCAAGGGCATCGATCCGGGCAAGAAGTCGGTGGCCATCGAGGTGTGCCTGCAACCGCGCGACAAGACCCTGACGGACGCCGAGATCGAGGCGTTCTCGGCAAAACTCGTGGCGGAGGTCGCGAAGAAGACCGGGGCTGTCCTGCGCGGGTAGGCCCGGATTCTCGCCGCAAAGCTGGAGCATGATCCGCGCATGATCCGCATTGTCATGCTGGCCGTTCTTCTGGTCGCCGGGAGCAGCCTCCCGGCGGCGGCGAGGACGCGCGCCGATTGCGACAGGATCGAGAACCCGATGCTGTTCAACGAATGCCTCGCCTCGCTGGCGCCGGAGCGTCAGCCGCGCGCGCGGCGGGTGGG
>DAOMXN010000082.1:0-9661 GCA_035437025.1 Beijerinckiaceae bacterium
TCGCCGATCTTCGGCATGCCGATCCTCGACGTGGAGCGCGCGAAGACCGTGTTCTTCATCAAGCGCGGCATGTCCTCGGGCTACGCCGGCGTCGACAACGAACTGTTCTTCAAACCCAACACCATGATGCTGTTCGGCGATGCCAAGAAGATGACGGAAGAGATCGTCAAGGCCATGGCGCACTGACGGCTGGTCCGGAAGTCCTGAAAGAAGCCGCCGCAGGGCGGCTTTTTCGCGCCGGGCGGCGCCCGTCACTTGCCTTCATCGGGATTGCCCCGATAATCGCGCCATGAAAAAGCGCATCCTGCCCGCTCTGATCGGGCTTCTGCTCGTGGTCTACATCGCAATCGCCGCCTACATGGGCGCCTTCCAGCGCTCGTTCATCTATGCGGTTGCGCCACAGAAACCGGCCGTCGCCGCTGCCTCCGTTCCTGGACTGACAGAAACGGACCTCGTCATGGCCGATGGTGTCCGGCTCAACACCTGGATTGTGCCGCCGACCGCTGGGGATCGGCCCATCTATGTCTATTTCCATGGCAACGCCAACACGCTGATGCGCCGCGCCGAACGCTTCCGTCTGTTGACGTCCAACGGGTCTGGACTGCTTGCGATCCACTACCGAGGCTACGGAGGATCCGGCGGGAAGCCCACGGAGGCGTTGCTCCATAAGGATGCGGAGGCAGCCTTCGCCGAAGCGGAGAAACGATTTCCGGGCCGGAAACTGGTTGCGTTCGGGGAGTCGCTCGGCTCAAGCATCGCGATCCGCCTCGCCAGCGAGCGCCCGCAGGTCGCGGCCGTCGTTCTCGACTGCCCCTTCGTGTCCGTACTGTCGCGAGCGCAGGCCTCGTACCCCTGGCTACCGGTGTCGCTGCTGCTGGTCGATACGTTTCGCTCGGATCGCTGGATTGGCACGGTCAAGGCGCCGATCTTCATCATGCACGGCGCGCTCGACCGGGTGACGCCGATCGAGGAAGGCCGCAAGCTGTTTGCACTGGCGCCGGATAGGAAGCGCTTTGTCGCCTATCCGGACGCCGGACATGTCGACAACTTCCGCTTCGGGGCGGCGGACGCAATCTGGCAGTTCCTGAAGGACATGGCTGTCATTCCGGGCTGAGCCTTGCGCCCAGGTTCCTGCTGTCTGAGCTCCCTTGGGGGAAGGCATCAGGCATCAGGCGCCATCAGCCCCCCTCAACCACTCGCAGGCTGGTAGCCCAGGCCACGCATGCTGTCGTCGAGAGGCTTCACCATTTCATAGCTGACCGGCGAATACCCCGCTGCCCGATATGCGCCTAGCGCCAAGGCGTTGTTGACAACGGCAGCGAGGGTAATCGCTCTGGCATTGCCCGCGAGAGCCACCGCGTCAGCATGGGCAAGCAGCATGCGGCCATATCCACGTCGACGGTTGCTGCCAGCCACCACGATGTTCTCGATATGAAGGATCGGACGGTCGCTCTTCGGTAGATAGGGCGCCGACTTCGGCCAAAAATACGCCAGGTATCCGATCACGGCCCGTTCAACTTCGAGCACAACCTGACCGCCCCCCAGCGCGCACTTTTCCGTGTCATCAGCCAGGCAAGCTTCGGCGCCGGCTCTGTCCGTCCTGCGCGGAGCGCCAACTTGGGCTTCGTGCCTGTTCAATTCCAGCAACAGAGCGATGACATCTTGCCGATCGGTGGGCGCATAGGGCCGGATCGACGATGGTGTCACCGGAAAACCCCGCTCCGCTGCCGGCTCATGCTCTCGCGAGCGCCGCGATGGTTGGGATCGATCGAGAGCGCGCGCTGATAGGCTTCATTCGCCTCGGCGCGCTTGCCCTGCTGATCGAGCGCGTACCCGCGCCCCGCCCACGCGTCGGCGTTGCGGTTATCCACGTTGAGCGCTGCGGTGAAATCCTCTGCGGCCTGATCGAAGCGGCCCGTGGCATTGAGGCTCTGACCGCGCGCGACATAGGGCGGCGCGACATAGGGATTGCGATCGACCGCTGCGTCGAAGTCAGACATCGCCAGCGCATGCTGTCCCCGGCGCTGATAGACCAGACCACGGCCGTGATAGGCCTCCGCTGCATCGGGCTTGATACGGATGACATGCGTCAGGTCGTTCATCGCCGCATCGAGGTTGTTCTGCGCGCGGTAGAGGTTGCCGCGCGCGAGATAGGCCTGCGCGTAGTTCGGATCGGCTTGAATGGCGCGGTTGAAATCTGCGAAGGCGAGATCGTTCTTGTTGGCCTGCCGATAGGCAAGGCCGCGGTTGACGAAGGCCGGCGCGAAATTCGGGTCGAGCTGGATCGCCTTGGAGAAATCCGCGATGGCGTCATTGAAGCGGCTGGCGCGCGCATAGGCCGCGCCGCGGGTATTGTAGGCTTGCGGATCGTTCGGATTGCGGGCGATCACTTCCGACAGCGAGGAGATGTTGGCAGAACTTGCGCCGGCCGTGTTGGCATCGTCGATCTCGGCCACGCCCGGCGGATTGAGCCCGCCCATGGTGGTCTCGCAGGCAGACAGCGACAGGGCCAGGGCCACCGTGCCCAGAACATGCGCCAAGCGAAAATGGTCGACAGGAATCATCCGGATCAGCATGGCTTGGCCGTAGACTGCAAATCAGGCGAAAAATCGCCGGAAAATATCAAGAGCGCCCGCTCGATCGAGGGACGCTCCCATGAAACCGTATTTTGGCGGCGCAGGGTTTCCAATTCATTAACCCAGCGCAACAAGGGCATTCGTCAGGGCTTCTTGACCTTTGGCTTCGGCGCCGCGATCAGGCCCTCGCGCTGCAGACGCTTGCGGGCCAGCTTGCGCGCCCTGCGCACAGCTTCCGCCTTTTCGCGCGCGCGCTTCTCGGAGGGCTTCTCATAATGGCCGCGGAGCTTCATCTCGCGGAAGATGCCCTCGCGCTGCATCTTTTTCTTGAGTGCGCGAAGAGCCTGGTCGACGTTGTTGTCGCGAACGAGTACCTGCACGTTTTGTCCCGTCAATCCTGCGGTTGGGGCAAAGAAAACGGCGGCCTGGAGCAACCGCCCTTCAATCGGAAGCGCGCACATAGCAAAGGCGCACCGGCTTGTCCATATCCAGACGGCGATTTCCGGCATTTGAAAGCACGAAGTCACCCGCTGCAGCCGCCAGATTTCCGCGCGGAGGCGGAATGCCGCAGGTTGAGGCGTGTCGGAGCCTTCTAGCGCGCAAGCTTCAGGCGTTCCAGCAAAGCCGGCGTCGCGTAGCCATCGGGCACCAGGCCGGCCTGCTTCTGGAACCGGATGATCGACTCGCGGCTTTGCTCGCCGAAGCGTCCATCGATTTTTCCCTGATACAGGCCGCGTTTCGTCAACTGGCGCTGGACCTCCATGCCCTGGTCGCGCGTCAGGCGCTTGTCCTTCTTCGGCCAGTCAGCCTGCACCGGTTCGCCGCCGTAGATGACGTCGCCCAACAATCCCACGGCGAGCGCGTAGGCATCCGAGGAATTGTAGGCCTTGATCACCTTGAAATTATCGGTGAGCAGAAAGGCTGGGCCCTTGATTCCGGCCGGCAAGAACAGCGCGGCCTCACCGCGGCGCGGCAGGGCCTGCCCGCTGGCGCGCTTGATGCCGAGCGCGGAAAACGCCGGGAAGGCCTTGCGACCAAGCGCCTGCCTGAGGTCGATGCCATGCGGCAGCTCGACCTCCATGCCCCAGGGCAAGCCCGTCTGCCAGCCATGTTCCTTGAGGTAGTTGGCGGTCGATGCCAGTGCGTCGGGGATCGAGTCCCAGATGTCCTTGCGTCCGTCGCGGTTGTGATCGACGGCATACTTCATGAAGCTCGAGGGCATGAACTGGGTGTGCCCCATGGCACCGGCCCATGACCCACGCATCTCCGAGCGCTCGACATGCCCCTCTTCCAGGATTTTCAGCGCGATAATGAGTTCCTTGCGGAAGAAGTCGTCGCGATAGCGAACGTAGGCCAGCGTGGCGAGCGCCCGGATCACCGAATTGTTGCCGAAGAAGGAGCCGAAATTCGTCTCCATGCCCCAGATGCCCATGACCGCCCGCCGGTCCACGCCATAGCGACTCTCAACGGCCGAAACCGTGTCGGACCATCGGCCGCCCGCTTCCCTGCCCCGTTCGACCCGGCCGGAGGTGATCGCCCCTTCGACGTAGTCCCAGATCGGGCGGACAAATTCGGACTGCTTCTTCGTCTGGGCGACAATTTTCTGGTCAGGCGTCACGCCCTTGAAGGCGCCATCGAACGTGGCGCGCGACACGCCGGCCGCCTGCGCTTCCGGCCACAGGCCGACGAGGAAGGCCGCGAAGTCGGCACGCGCAGGTGCCAGCCCGCCACCCAGGCACAAAAGCACAAGAAGCAGGCGAAACATCGGCCTCGCTACGGTTCCGGAGTAGCGCATCAGGTCACGCCGCATTGCGGGCCTTCAGGTGGCGCTCCCAGCGCAGCGCCTGCTCGACGATCCGCCGCAGATCATCATGTTCGGGCTTCCAACCCAGCTCCGCGCGAATGCGGTCCGCCTTCGCGACCACGGCGGGCGAATCACCGGCGCGGCGCGGCATGGCCCGGACTTCGAAATCCACCCCGCTCACCTGCTTCACAACCTCGATCACCTGGAGAACGGAATAGCCCGTGCCATAGCCGCAGTTGTAGACCGTGCTCCGTCCGCCCCGGCCCAGGTAATCCAGCGCCTTGATATGGGCAGCGGCGAGATCGCTGACCTGGATATAGTCACGCACACAAGAGCCGTCGGGCGTATCGTAATCCGTCCCGTACAGGTCGAGGTGACTGCGATGCCCGAGGGCGGTCTGTACCGCCACCTTGATAAGATGCGTGGCATTGGGGGTCGACTGGCCCGTGCGTCCGTAGGGATCGGCACCGGCGACATTGAAGTAGCGTAGCGCCACATAGCGGAAATCATGGGCATTGGCGGTGTCGCGCAGCATGAATTCCGTCATCATCTTCGACGTGCCATAGGGCGACATCGGCGCCAGTGGGGTGTTCTCGGACACCGGCATGACCTTCGGCTCGCCGTATACGGCCGCAGTCGACGAAAAAACGAACCGCTTCACGCCGGATTGAACGGCAGCCTCGATCAGCGAACGCGAGGTCACCGTATTGGCGAGATAGTAGCCGAGCGGATCCACGACCGAATCGGGAACCACGATCTTGGCAGCGAAATGGCAGATCGACTCGATCCCGTGCTCGGCAACGATGCGCTTGACCAGGGTCTGGTCGCCGGCATCTCCTCCGAAAAACGGCACATCCGGGGGTACCGCCCAGGCAAAACCGGTGGACAGGTTGTCGAGGACGACCACCTTCTGCCCGGTGTCCCGCAAGGCATGCACCATATGACTGCCGATGTAACCGGCGCCGCCAGTAACGAGAACGCTCATTTCATCCTCCCGGCCGCCGGCCGTAACATTGTGGTAGCCCTGTCAGCGAAGACTAGCCTCCCAATTCGGATACCCTTGATCCGGTTCAAGTTGCGTTAAGCCCTTGTCAGCCATTAGCCGCGTGCGTCGCTGCAAACAGGGTTCCCTGCAAGCATGGCGCGTTCAAGGCAAACACGACGGATTCCCCGATGCAGCCCAAGAAGATTCGCAAAGCCGTGTTCCCGGTCGCCGGTCTCGGCACCCGTTTCCTGCCCGCCACCAAGTCGGTGCCAAAGGAGATGATGAACGTCGTCGACCGACCGGTGTTGCAATGGGTGGTGGACGAGGCACGGGAAGCCGGCATCGAGCACCTCATCTTCGTCACCGGCCGCAACAAGGCCGTGATCGAGGACCATTTCGACATCGCCTACGAACTGGAAGCGACCCTAAAGGAGCGCGGCAAGCTCAAGGAACTTGAAGCGCTGCAGAAAGACCTGCCGCCGGCCGGCATGGCCTCCTTCACCCGCCAGCAGGCCCCGCTGGGTCTCGGCCATGCCGTCTGGTGCGCGCGCGATCTCGTCGGCGACGAACCCTTCGCCGTCATGCTGCCGGACATGCTGTCCAGGGGCTGCATGAAGCAGATGGTGGACGCCTATGAGAAGCATGGCGGCAACGTCATCGCGCTCGAACAGGTGCCGATGGACCAGACGCACCAGTATGGCATCGTCGCGGTCGGGCAGGCGCACGGTCGTGTGCATGAACTGACGGGCATGGTGGAAAAGCCCAAGCCGGGCACCGCCCCATCGAACTACATCATTTCCGGCCGCTACATTCTCCAGCCAGAAGTGTTCTCGATCCTCTCAGCCAAGGAGAAGGGCGCTGGCGGCGAAATCCAGCTTACCGACGCGATGATCAAGCTGATGGGCAAGCAGAGGTTCTTCGGCATGCACTACGATGGCCGTACCTACGACACCGGCTCGAAGATCGGCTTCCTCGCTGCGAACGTCGCCTACGGTCTGGCCCGCGCCGAATTGAAGGACGAGTTCCGGGCGGAAATCGAGCGCATTCTCGCAGGGAAGTAGTTTCTCGTCCGGGCGCTGAGCACGACGGGCGCGGGATCAGACCTCGGCCCGTTTGCGTTTGGCCCTGGCTCTTGCCTCGCCCCGGTTGCGAATCATCAGGAACTTTCCGGCCAAGACGCCGGGAATGGTCCAGGTCCCCTCGATCTCGTCGCCGGCTCCATTGAGCCGGCCATCATAGATCACATCCTGCCAGTCCTCGATGGCCGGATCGTAGGTCTTCACGAAGTTGACGGCCTCGCCCTGGCGGGTCCCTTCCAGCGTTGCGAACAAGGCGGCGTCGCCCATATCGGTCTCGATGTTTTCGTGCGTCGTGCCGCTCAGCATCTCGCCGAATTGGATAAGCGTTGCGACGAAGGCAACGGGCGGAACCTGAGGCGCGGGATAGGAATACTGCCCATGCCAGATGCCCGTCAGGCTGTCGCGGTCCACCTTTTCATTCACGGCGCCGTCACCGCGACATGTCGAGCGGCGGCTGCACGTCCGGCGGCAGCGGCGAACGATAGGGCGTCTTCGCTGTGCGGCGGGCAAGGTCTGCCTTGGCGGCGGCGACCATATCAGGGTCCTGAACAGCCCGGGCGCCAAGTGCCGCCATAGCCTTCGCGACCTGAGTCATGGCCTTGTGCGCCGCCGGCTGCTTGCCCTGCGCCACGATCTGCCAGGTGTGGAAGGCCGTGCCGATGGCAACGGTCGGCGCGTGGGCCTGGACGGTCGGCACCACCCAGCTGACATCGCCGACATCGGTCGAGCCGATCATTGGATTGCGTGGCGAGTCGAGCGGCACGGTGAAGTCGGCGAGCGCGATGTCGCGTTCCTCGACGCCGATGGCCCGCCAGGCCGCAGCGATCTCCTGCGGCGTCAGGGTCTTGCGGATCTTCGCGGCGAACGCCCTATCCTCTTCGTCGAAGTGCGGCGGCCCCAGATCTTCCAGGATCGCCTGCAACGCCTCCTCCAGCGGCCGATTTCCGAGGATGTTGGCGACACCGCTGATCACCTTGGTCTGGACGCTGGTCTCGGTCATCAGCGCCGCGCCCTCGGCAATTTTGCGCACGCGGCCGATCAGGTCGACGAGACCGGGCAGGTCGCGCGCCCGGATAAGATAGCGCACCTTCGCACTTGCCTGCACCACGTTCGGCGCGATGCCGCCCGTATCGAGGATGGCGGAATGCACGCGTGCGTCGCTCGGCATGTGCTCGCGCATGTAATTGACGCCGACGCTCATCAGTTCGACCGCATCGAGCGCGCTGCGCCCCAGTTCCGGCGAAGCGGCGGCATGCGCGGCGCGGCCTGTGAAGGTGAAGTCGATGCGGGTATTGGCCAGCGACAGCGGCGGCGTCACCTCCCAGAAGGAATAGGGATGCCAGGTGATGGCAATGTCCGCATCCTTGAACACGCCGGCACGCACCATGAAGGCCTTGGCGGCGCCCCCTTCCTCGGCCGGGCACCCATAGTAACGCACGCGTCCAGGCAGCTTGTTCTCGGCCAACCAGTTCTTCAGTGCCGTCGCCGCCAGCATGGCGGCCGAGCCCAGCAGATTATGGCCGCAGCCGTGGCCATGGCCGCCCGCCTCGATCGGCCGGTGCTCGGCGACGCCGGCTTCCTGCGACAGCCCCGGCAGCGCATCATACTCGCCCAGGAATGCGATGACGGGACCGCCCTCTCCGGCCTCGCCGATCACGGCCGTCGGAATGCCCGCGACATTCCGGGTAATGCGGAACCCCTCCACGCTGAGCTGCTCGATATGTTCCGCAACCGAGCGCACCTCGGTATAGCAGACTTCCGGCATGCCCCAGACCCGGTCGGCGAGCGCGACGAACCGTTCGCGCGCCTGATCCACCTGACGCCAGACCGAGCTTCGATTGTCCATGAGTGCAGTTCCTGTCCGCGCCGGGGGCGTCTGATCGATGCAAGGCTACCCGCCTCGTCGCGCGGCTTCAAGCCATGCTACTGTTGCAGGCGAACACCCATCATGAAGATGTGACTGAGGTAGCTCGAACTGGTCTGGTTCGACAGGGCACGCTCGTAGCCATAACTTCCGCGCACGATCCAGTTGCGATCGATCTTGTAATCCGCCTTCAGCCCGGCCGTGATCGTGTCCTCGATACGGTTGATGCCCTTGTAACTGGCATGCGTGAAGCCGGCCGTGCCCGTGATCGTCAGGTTGCGCAACAGGTCATGCGCGACTTCGAGGCTGACTTTCCGGCTCACCGCTCCCGGTGATCCGCTCTGGACCGTTTCCACGAATTCCGTGCCGACCTTCCCCGTCACCTTCGTCAGGGGCGTCATTTGCCAGATCAGGGCGGCGTCGCCGATCGCGCCGCTCAGGTTGGGCAATCGATGGTCATCGTAGCGCCGTATGCCCAAACCGGCGGACACTTCACCCGTCAGGATGCGCGTAAGTTCGAAAGTCGAGCCGATCTTGGCCGTGGCCCCGTGCGAATTCCGCCGATAGGTCGCGGCATCGTGCTTTTCGTCATGCTCGCGGACATCGCCGGCCACCTCGACGAAGGGGGATATTCCGGGCGTCAATTCATAGGCGCCGCGCAACTTGAGCCCGTAGGCCGTATAGTTGCGATCCCTCTGACTAAGCGTGGCGCCCGAAAACGTCGTCGCGTCCTGATAGTCGTAGCGGTCGATCGTCGCCGTCGTGGTCGCGGTGGCGTAGCCGAACTTCTCGGCCCAGGCTGCCGAACCCGAGGTCACGAAATACAGCGGACGGCCTTTGACCGCGCCGGACAGGTCCGTGCTGCCCGGGCGCTGGGAATCGATCTTCTCTTTCAATTCGAGGGTCAGGGTCGAATCCTGCCGGATGTCCGCTCGGAAGTTGATCTTCCCATCGAGCGTTGGACGGTTGGCGTCGTCCACATCCTGGTACCAGGCGTAGGTGCCACGTAGGTCCATCTGCAGGGCATGGCGAGACCAGTCGCTCTGGACACTCAGTTCAGGAACGACCTGATAAAGCCTGGACCCCTTGTAGCGGGTGCCGGAGGTGCCACGCAGGGCATTGGTGTCGTAGCCCGCCAGCCCTTCGATCGCCGGCAGAACCCTGAGTCCCCCGACGCGAATGCCGAGTGGCGCGTAAGGATCGTCCTGCTGCGGTTTCTTCCTCTTCGCCACGACCGGTTCGCTCAGGCCCGGGCTGACCACCTGGGGCGTGCTGGCAACGACAGGAAGCGTTCCGGCGGCCGCCACCGGAGCGCGCGCCGTTGGCCGCCACGACGTTGTTGACGATGAGGGG
>DAOMXN010000083.1:0-9518 GCA_035437025.1 Beijerinckiaceae bacterium
GCGTGCGCGCCGCGGTGCGCCGCCCCGACCTGGCGGGACACCTCCAGCCGCTCGGCGCCGTGGGGCAGATTCAGGCGGTTCAGGCCAACCTGCGCTACCCTGCGTCCGTGATGCGGGCCATCGAGGGCGCGGATGCGGTCGTCAATCTGGTCGGTATCCTCGCGGAAAGCGGCCGGCAGACCTTCGGCGCGGTCCAGGCGCAGGGCGCGCGCAGCGTGGCCGAAGCAGCGGCGAAGGCCGGCGTCCGCCAGCTGGTGCAGATGTCGGCGCTCGGAGCGGACCGCGATTCGATCTCCGACTACGCCGCATCGAAGGCTTTCGGCGAGGCTGCAACCTTGTCCGCCGTGCCTTCGGCTGTGATCCTGCGTCCCTCGATCATCTTCGGCCCGGAAGACCAGTTCTTCAACCGCTTCGCGGCCCTGGCCACGCTCTCGCCGGCATTGCCGCTTGTCGGCGGTGGCGAGACGAAGTTCCAGCCGGTCTATGTCGGCGATGTTGCCGCCGCGATCGTCGCCGCCCTCGAAGGACGGGCCCGCGCCGGCATGACCTACGAACTGGGCGGCCCGGAGGTTGCGACCTTTCGCGCCCTGCTGGAGTATATCCTGGCAGAGACCGGGCGCAGCCGGCTGCTGGTTCCCCTGCCCTTCTGGGCGGCGCGGCTCAAGGCGAGCGTGCTGCAACTGCTGCCAGGCAAACTGCTGACGGTCGATCAGGTCAATCTGCTGCAAAGCGACAACGTAGTCGGTTCTGCGGCGATCGCCGAGGGCCGCACGCTGGAAGGCCTCGGCCTTACCGCCACGGCCTACGAATCGATCGTGCCGAGCTACCTCTACCGCTTCCGCAAGCACGGCCAGTTCGAGCGCATCCGGTCCGCCTGAAGTCTGATCGGTTCCGGACGCGACTGGGGGTCAAAGGCCCGGCAGCACCCGGTCGGGCGGCGTATGGCCGTCGATGTACGTCTTGATGTTGATGATGACCTTCTCACCCATCTCCACACGGCTTTCCACCGTGGACGAGCCCATGTGCGGCAGCAGCAGCACGCGTCCGGCGTCCGCCAGCCGCACCAGGCGCTCGGGCACGGCCGGCTCGTGCTCATAGACATCGAGGCCGGCGCCCGCGAGGTGGTCGGTTTCCAGAAGGTCGGCCAGCGCGTCGGTGTCGACGATCTCGCCACGCGCCGTGTTGATGAGAATCGCGTCGGACTTCAGCAGCTTGAGTCGGCGCGCCGAAAGCAGATGGAACGTCGCCGGCGTATGCGGGCAGTTGATGGACACGATGTCCATGCGTGCGAGCATCCTGTCCAGGCTCTCCCAGTAGGTCGCCTGCAATTCTTCCTCGATGCGTGGCGAGACCGGCCGGCGGTTGTGGTAATGCACCTGCAGCCCGAACGCGCGCGCGCGCTTCGCCAGTGCCTGGCCGATACGCCCCATGCCGACGATGCCGAGACGCTTGCCGGCAACGCGCCGGCCAAGCATCCAGTTCGGCGACCAGCCGTGCCACTGGCCCTGCGGAATGACGCGCGCGCCCTCGGAAAAGCGACGTGCGACCGCGACGATGAGCGCCATGGCGAAATCGGCCATGTCCTCCGTCAGCACGCCGGGCGTGTTGGTGACTGTGATACCCTTGCGCCGCGCCGCGGCCACATCGATGTTGTCGACGCCATTGCCGAAATTGGCGATCAACTTGAGGCGGGCCGGCGCGCCGGCGATGATGCTGTCGGTAATTGAGTCCGTCACGGTCGGCACTAGGACGTCGGCGTCCTGCATGGCGGCGACAAGCCCGTCGGGGCTCATGGGCGCATCATCCGTCCGCAGGCGGACGTCGAACAACTCGGCCATGCGCGCCTCGACCACATCGGGAAGTTTGCGCGTCACGACGACGACAGGCCGTATTTTCGACATCGTCTCCTCGCCTGTATCGGCACTGGCGGTGCGCCGTGCTCAACCCAACGTTAACCGCGTTGGCGCAGTGTGCCGGAACCTATTATGTTGCAATTTGCGGCTCTAACAGATCGCTGGCCCTGCGCAAGGCGCATGGCCTGTATGAGCAAGCCGCAGTCTCGGTTGGTAGTCCGCATGCGAAACGTCCGGCTCTCTCGCCTGTTGTGCCTTCTCGGCCTCATCGCGTCGCCCGTCATGGCCTCCGGCACGGACAATACCGGAACTGTCACCGGACTGCCCATTCCCCGCTTCGTCAGCCTGAAGCCGAGCGACACGCCGATGCGCGAGGGTCCCTCGAAAGATCATCGCATCAAATGGGTGTTCAAGCGTGAGGGGCTGCCGGTCGAGATCATGGCCGAGTTCGATACTTGGCGCCGCGTCCGCGATTCCGAGGGGACCGAGGGTTGGGTTTTCCATTCCCGTCTGTCGAGCCGGCGCACTGCGCTGGTCGCGCCCTGGTCCAAGGAAAAGACCCTGCCGCTTTATGAGCGCGAGGGCGAAGGCAATGCGGTCGTGGCGCGCCTTCAGCCCGGCGTCCTGGCCAACATCGAGAGCTGCAACGGCCGCTGGTGCCGGGTCAACGGCGAGGGCTTCCGCGGCTGGATGAAGCAGGACTTCATGTGGGGCGTCTATCCGGGCGAAGCGGTGCGCTGAGCCCACGGACTTCGGACGTCACGAGGCCTTGCGGCGCAGGCGCACGACCACATCGATCCGGGCGATCTCCATCCCTTCCGGCGGCTCCGGCAACTGCCCCAGCGCGATATCGGCATCCTCGATGTCGACCAGGCGTCCTTCGCCCTCGATATAGAAGTGATAGTGATTGCCGACGTTCGTGTCGAAATAGGCCTTCGATCCTTCGACAGCGACTTCGCGCAGGAAGCCGGCTTCCGTGAACTGATGCAGGGTGTTGTAGATCGTCGCGAGGGACACCGGCACGCGGGCCTTGGTGGCTTCCTCGAACAGCGATTCGGCCGTTACGTGACGGTCGCCCTTGCCAAACAGGAGCCAACCCAAGGCGATGCGCTGGCGAGTCGGGCGCAGGCCGGCCTGCCGCAGCATGCCCTTCAGTTCGTGAACAAGGCAGCCGCTGCGGGCCGCTCCTGCATTCATCGATGTCATAGGCTTACGTGTCTCGCAAAACGTAGGTCGTCACCATAAACATAGCGTTCCCGTGGGTTTTCTGCAACGCCGCAGCCGATCCTGTGGGGACCGGCGCATTTTGTGGCGGGGTCGTGCTTTCGGGGGCTGTCACAGCGTGTTACACGAGGTTACAATTCGTGAAATCGACAAGAGCCGCCCAACTTCAGGATCGCGTTGCCCATGACTGGTTCCCGTCCCGAGCGCAAATCCAGCTATACCTACGACGAACTGCTGGCCTGTGGCCGAACCGAGTTGTTCGGACCCGGCAACGCGCAATTGCCGCTGCCGCCGATGCTGATGTTCGACCGGATCACCGAGATTTCCGAGACCGGCGGCGCGTTCGACAAGGGCTACATCCGCGCCGAATTCGACATCAAGCCGGACCATTGGTTCTTTCCCTGCCACTTCCAGGGCAACCCGATCATGCCGGGCTGCCTTGGTCTCGACGCGATGTGGCAGTTGACTGGCTTCTTTCTCGGCTGGCTCGGCGAGCCTGGCTATGGCATGGCGCTGTCGACCGGCGAGGTGAAGTTCAAGGGCATGGTCACGCCCTCGACGAAACTTGTCGAGTACGGCATCGACTTCAAGCGCGTCATGCGCGGCCGTCTGGTGCTGGGAATTGCCGACGGCTGGCTCAAGGCCGACGGCGAGAAGATTTATCAGGCGACCGATCTCAAGGTCGGCCTGTCCAAACAGAAAGCGGCCTGACCGGGCCGGTCCAGAGACGAGGGAACGCCATGAGACGTGTTGTCGTAACCGGAATGGGGATCGTCTCCTCCATCGGCAACAACACCCAGGAAGTGCTGGCCTCGCTGCGCGAGGCGAAGTCCGGCATTGCCCTGAGCCCCAGCTTCGTCGAGCACGGCTTCCGCAGCCAGGTGGCCGGCGCGCCGACCTGCGTGCCGGAGGAGACGGTCGACCGCCGCGCCATGCGCTTCCACGGCGGCGGCACCGGCTGGAACCACGTCGCCATGGATCAGGCGATCCGCGATGCCGGGCTGGAGCAATCCGACATCGTCAGCGAGCGCACCGGCATCATCATGGGGTCGGGCGGTCCGTCCACGCGCACCCTGATCGAGGCTGTGGACAAGGCGCGCGAGAGCGGCAATTCCAAGCGCGTCGGACCTTTCGCCGTTCCGAAGGCCATGTCCTCGACCGCCTCGGCGACACTGGCCACCTGGTTCAAGATCAAGGGCGTCAACTATTCGATCTCATCGGCCTGCGCGACATCGAACCACTGCATCGGCAACGCCTACGAACTGATCCAGTGGGGCAAGCAGGACGTGATTTTCGCCGGCGGTTGCGAGGAGCTGGACTGGACGCTCTCCGTCCTGTTCGACGCCATGGGCGCGATGTCGTCCAAGTACAACGACCGCCCCTCGACCGCCTCCCGCGCCTACGACGCCAACCGCGATGGCTTCGTCATCGCCGGCGGCGCGGGCGTCGTCGTCCTGGAGGAGTACGAACGGGCAAAGGCGCGCGGCGCGAAGATCTACGGCGAAATTGTCGGCTACGGCGCGACGTCGGACGGCTACGACATGGTTGCGCCGTCGGGCGAGGGCGCGGTGCGCTGCATGCGCCAGGCCATGCAGGGCTTCAAGGGCAAGATCGACTACATCAACCCGCACGGCACCTCGACTCCGGTCGGCGACATCAAGGAGATCGAGGCGATCCGCGAGGTGTTCGGCTCGGGCGAGAAGGCGCCGCTGATCTCGGCGACGAAGTCGCTCACCGGCCATTCGCTGGGCGCGACCGGCGTGCAGGAGGCGATCTATTCCTTGCTGATGCTGAACAACGATTTCGTGTGCGAGAGCGCCCATATCGAGACCCTCGATCCGGCCGTCGCCGACATGCGCATCGTTCAGAAGCGCATCGACAATGCCGGCCTCGGGGCGATCCTGTCCAATTCCTTCGGCTTCGGCGGCACCAACGCCACCATCCTGATGAAGCGGCTGGAGGCTTGATCTGATGCTGTTCATGGTGATCGAACATTTCGACCAGGCGAAGGTGAAGGACATCTACAACCGCTTCCACGAGAAGGGGCGGATGATCCCGGACGGGTTGTCCTACGTGAACAGCTGGATCTCGGCCGATTTCTCCCGCTGTTTCCAGGTCATGGAATGCGATGACGCGTCCAAGATCCAGGAATGGGTTCTGGTCTGGGGCGACCTCGCCCGATTTGAAGTCGTGCCGCTCGTGGGCTCCAAGGAGACCTACGAGGCGGTGAAGAAGCATCTTTGAAAGACACCCCGATCAGATGACTTCCCTCATGCAAGGAAAGCGCGGCCTCATCATGGGGGTCGCAAACAGTCATTCCATCGCCTGGGGCATCGCCGAGACGCTGGCGAAGCACGGGGCGGAACTTGCCTTCACCTTCCAGGGTGAGGCGCTGGGCAAGCGCGTGAAGCCTCTCGCCGAATCGCTCGGGTCGTCGCTGGTGATCCCCTGCGATGTCGAGGATGTCGCCTCAGTCGACGCCGTGTTCGAGACGCTGAAGGCGGCCTGGGGCAGGCTTGACTTCATCGTCCACGCCATCGGCTTTTCCGACAAGAACGAGCTGAAGGGCCGTTACGCCGACACCAGCCGCGAGAATTTCTCGCGCACCATGGTGATCTCCTGCTTCTCCTTCACGGAAGTCGCGAAGCGCGCCGCTGACCTCATGACCGAGGGCGGTTCGATGATCACCCTCACCTACGGCGGCTCGACGCGCGTGATGCCCAACTACAACGTCATGGGCGTCGCCAAGGCGGCGCTGGAAGCGAGCGTGCGCTATCTCGCCGCCGATTTCGGGCCGAAGGGCATCCGCGTCAACGCGCTCTCGCCCGGTCCGGTGCGCACGCTTGCCGGCGCCGGCATCGCGGATGCGCGGGCGATGTTCTCCTTCCAGCAGAAGCACTCGCCGCTGCGCAAGTCCGTGAGCCTTGAGGAGATCGGCGGCTCCGCGCTCTATTTCCTGTCCGACCTGTCGGGCGGTGTGACCGGCGAGGTGCATCACATCGACGCCGGCTACAACATCATCTCCATGCCGCGCCCGGAGGATTTCGGCCCCGAGGGCCGATGATCGGTCTGTGCCCTCTTGCCAGATCACGCGATTGGCCTAGCATCGCCTCGCACAGGCCGGTGGCGACATACCGGCGCGTCTCTGGGAGGAACTCATGCTTCGTCTTGCCTTGGGCTTCGCCGCCCTCATCGCCCTGCCTTCCGCCGCCTCGGCGCAGTCTCTGATCGGCACGTGGACACGCGATAGCGGCGCCTCCAAAGTGACGTTCGCGAAATGCGGGGAGGCCGTCTGCGGCACGCTCTCCTGGCTGAAGGATACGAGCGGCAAGGCCAAGGTCGGCCAACGCGTGTTCTCCAACCTGAAAGAGACCGCGCCCGGCAAATACTCCGGCACCGCGATCGATCCAGAGGACGGCAAACAGTACAATGGCACGATCACCGTCACCGGCAACACCATGAAGGGTGGCGGCTGCGTGCTGGGCGGCATGATCTGCCGAACCGTGGTCTACAACCGCGGCGGCTAAAGCAATATCCGACCAGATTGGTATTGCTCTAAGCGGCGCGCGATGCGGTTCCGGGGCCGCGAAGCGGACCCTGGAGCCACATCGTTTCGTCGAAGATCATGCACTCGGACGGATTGCGGGGCTCGAACCTTCGGAGCGCCCCGGCGCGATGCGCCTATTCGAACCACGGGGGTTCGGATTCACATCCCGCCGAGGTGTTCCGCCACGGTGAAGATGTCCTTGTCGCCACGCCCGGAGACATTGATCACCATGAGGTGGTCCTTGGGCTTGGTCGGGGCGAGCTTGATCACCTCCGCCAGCGCATGAGCGCTCTCGAGCGCGGGAATGATGCCTTCGAGCTTCGAACAGAGCTGGAACGCCTCCAGCGCCTCAGCATCGGTGACCGGGCGGTAGACCACGCGCCTGACGTCGTTGAGATAGGAATGCTCCGGCCCGATGCCGGGATAGTCGAGCCCGGCCGAGATCGAATGCGCCTCGGCGATCTGGCCGTCCCCGTCCATCAGCAGATAGGTCCGGTTGCCGTGCAGCACACCGGGCCTGCCGCCGGCGATCGACGCCGCATGCTGGCCGGTGGCGATGCCGTGGCCGGCTGCCTCGACTCCGTAGATCTCGATGCCAGGATCGTCCAGGAAGGGATGGAACAGGCCGATGGCGTTGGAACCGCCGCCGACGGCCGCGACGAGACTGTCCGGCAGCCGGCCTTCCGCCTCCAGGATCTGGGACCGCGTCTCTTGGCCGATCACTGACTGGAAGTCGCGCACCATCGCCGGATAGGGGTGCGGCCCCGCTACCGTGCCGATGCAATAGAACGTGTTCTCGACATTGGTGACCCAGTCGCGCAGGGCCTCGTTCATCGCGTCCTTGAGCGTCTTCGAGCCGGACTGGACCGGTACCACCTCGGCGCCGAGCATCTTCATGCGGAAGACGTTGGGCTTCTGCCGCTCCACGTCCACCGCACCCATGTAGACGACGCAGGGCAGGCCATAGCGCGCGCAGAGCGTGGCGGTGGCGACACCGTGCTGGCCCGCGCCGGTTTCAGCAATGATGCGCGGCTTGCCCATGCGCCGGGCCATCAGAATCTGGCCAAGCACATTGTTCACCTTATGGGCGCCGGTATGATTCAGCTCCTCGCGCTTGAAATAAATCTTCGCCCCGCCGAGATGGGCGGTCATCCGCTCGGCGAAGTAGAGTGGGGAAGGCCGGCCGATGTAGTGCTTCGCCATGGAGTCGAATTCCGCCTTGAAGGCGGGATCAGCCTTGGCGTCGGCATAGGCCTTTTCCAGCTCCAGAACGAGCGGCATCAGCGTCTCGGCGACGAAGCGCCCGCCGAAGAGGCCGAAGAAGCCGCGCTCGTCCGGCCCGGAGCGAAAGGAGTTGGGTCTGTCCTGCGCGTTCATGTCTCACTCCGCCTGTCGCACGGCCGCGACGAAAGCCCTGATCCTGTCCACGTCCTTCACGCCGGGCGCGGTCTCGACGCCGGACGACACATCGACGCCGACGAGGTTGACACCGAAGCCGCGCACGGTCCGGATGGCCTCGCCGACGGTCTCGGGCGTCAGCCCGCCTGACAACATGAAGGGAAGCCCGGGGTCAAGGCCGCGCAGGATCGTCCAGTCGAAGGGCTTGCCGTGCCCGCCCGGATAGGCCGCATCCTTCGGCGGCTTCGCGTCGATGAGGATCGTCGCGCCGGCTGCGGCATAGGCTGGCGCGGCCGCGAGATCGTCCGCGGCGGAAACGCCCAGAGCCTTGATCACCGGCGTTCCCGGATCGTTGGCGATATGGGCGACCTCCAGCGGCGTCTCGCTGCCATGACACTGGAAAAAGTCCGGCGTCAGCTCGCAGGCGATGTCGTCGAGCAGCGGCTGTCCGGCATTCACGACCAGGGCCACGATCCTGCAGGGCCGGGCGGACTTGCGGAACGCGGAGATGGTCCTTGCAAGTCCGAAGAGTGGTTGCGCATCCCGCAGGGCCACATGGCGCGGGCTCTTCGGGAAGAACACGAAGCCCAGCATGTCGGCACCGGCATCGCGGGCCGCTGCGACCGTTTCGGGTGTCGACAGGCCGCAGATCTTGACGAGAAGACTCACCGCCCGGCCGGGGGCAGGGCCGCCGTCGCCGGCAACATGAGCTTCAGCCGATCGGCCTCCGCCTTCAGCTTCTCGCATTCGCGTCGATTGAAACGGGCCGCCTTGCGGTGCTTGCCCTGACCGAACCAGGACGCGATGCCGCCGATGACGATACCGGCCATGACGGCGCCGAGAATTGCGACATAAAGCGGCACCGTGATCTGCAGCAGCGGCAGACCGGCTACGAAGGGGTCGACCGACAGGGTCACCGGCGTGCGATTGGCCATGGCCAACAGCACGACGAGCACAGCCAGCGGCACGAGGATGACGAGTTTGAGAAACGCGCGCATGGAACGGATTTCCTGTCGGGATCAGTTCTTCTTAGCGGCGGCTTTCGCTGGCGCCTTGTTCAGGCGCACGCGCATCTCCTTGCCGCTCTTGAAGTAGGGCACGACCTTTTCGGACACGTTGACCTGCGTCCCGGTGCGCGGATTGCGGCCGACGCGCGCCTCGCGCTTCTTGACGGAGAAGGCACCGAAGCCGCGCAATTCCACCCGGTCACCACGCTTGAGCGCCTCGACGATCTCGTCGAGGATCGCATTGACCATGTTCTCCACGTCCCGCTGGTAGAGATGGGGGTTCTGCTCAGCGATCTTGAGGACGAGTTCGGACTTGATCATCGCGCCGCTCCTTTGTGCCTTTTGGTCTTCGCGCCGGGCTTGCCGGCCCGACGGCCGGAAAAACCGATGACTGTCTTTTCAGCGCCTTGAAAAACCGTCAGTTTTCCTTGGGAGGCTGCCAGACCGCCAATAGCCCGTCAAGCGCATGCAAATCAAGGTCGCGCCGCG
>DAOMXN010000084.1:0-9479 GCA_035437025.1 Beijerinckiaceae bacterium
GATGTGGCGCTCGAGCGGGGTGCGGCCCCGGCCGCCATATTCGGCGGACAGCGTCATGCCCACGAAGCCCGCCTCGGCGCAGCGGCGGCTGAAGGCGGCGTCATGCACCATCCAGGAATTGATCTGCGGCCGGAAGCCGTGCCGGTCGCGCTCGCGCGCGAATTCCGCCGGCAGCGCCGTCGCCACCGCAAGTCGCGCCGCTTCGACGCCTTGGCGGAACCTCGCGACCAACGGCCCCAGTCCGGAAGTCAGGTCCGTGTTGCGCAGGAACCAGGCCATGCGGCCGACCAGCACATCCTGCACGGCGGCATAGAGCGCGACCTGGACCGCGCCCGGCAGGCGTGCATCGAGCAGATCGATCGCCCCGTTCAGATCGAGCAGGCCGAAGGAATCGCGCGTCGCGGCATAGGCCAGGGCGATGGTCGGGACATCCGCGCCGGTTTCGTCGGCGAAGCGCGCCATCGCGCCCGGTCCGCAGCGGTTGACGACGATGTTGGACAGTTGCGTCGCAATGATCTCGCGGCGCAGCCGGTGTTCCGTCACCGCATCGGGAAAACGCCGGCGGATCTCATCCGGGAAATAGCGGTCCAGTTCGTCGGCGAAATAGGGATCGTCCGGGACTTTCGAGGCGATCAGGTCCTCGAAGGCCGAGAGCTTGGCATAGGCCAGCAAGACGGCGAGCTCGGGCCGGGTCGCGCCTTCTCCTGCGCCGAGCCGGCGCGCGATCTCCGGGTCGGCGGGGAGCACCTCAACGCTCCGGTCGAGGCGTCCGCGCGCCTCCAGCCCCTGCATCAGGCGCTGAAGCTGAGTCAGGCCGATGGCGCCCTGCCGCTCCGCCAGGGTCAGCGCCAGCGACTGCAGGTAATTGTTGCGCAGCACGATCCGCGCCACCTCGTCGGTCAGCGAGGCCAGCAGCGCATTGCGGTCGCCCTCGCTCAGACGGCCGTCCGACAGGGGTCGTGACAGGGCAATCTTGAGATTGACCTCGACGTCCGAGGTATTGACCCCGGCGGAATTGTCGATGGCGTCCGTGTTGAGGCGGATACCCCGCCGCGCCGCCTCGATGCGCCCGCGCTGGGTGCAGCCGAGGTTGGCGCCCTCGCCGACGACCTTGCAGCGCAGCGCGACCGCCGGAATGCGGATCGCGTCGTTCGCGCGGTCCCCGACCTGGGCGTCCGTCTCGTCCGACGCGCGGATGTACGTGCCGATGCCGCCGAACCACAGCAGGTCGACCGGTGCCTTCAAGATGGCGGACAGCACCTCCTGAGGCGTGGCCTTGGCCTGGTCCAGGCCAATGGCGCGCCGGGCTTCTTCCGACAGGACGATCTCCTTGGCCGAACGGGAAAACACACCCCCGCCCCTTGAGATCTTGGCCCTGTCATAATCCTGCCAGCTCGACCGGGGCAGGGCGAACAGGCGCTGGCGCTCGGCAAGCGCGAGCGTCGGGTCGGGATCGGGGTCGATGAAGATGTCTCGGTGGTCGAAGGCCGCGACCAGCCGGATGGCCGGCGACAGCAGCATGCCATTGCCGAACACATCGCCGGACATGTCGCCGACACCGGCCACCGTGAACGGTTGCGTCTGGATGTCGGCATCGATCTCGCGGAAGTGTCGCTTGACGCATTCCCAGGCGCCGCGCGCGGTGATTCCCATCTTCTTGTGATCGTAGCCGACGGAGCCGCCGGAGGCGAAGGCGTCGCCCAGCCAGTGCCCGCGCGCCAGCGAAATCGCGTTGGCGGTGTCCGAGAATGTCGCCGTGCCCTTGTCCGCCGCCACGACCAGATAGGGGTCATCGCCGTCATGGCGCACGGTTTGCGGCGGCGGACGCACGGCATCCCCGTCGAGCGTGTCGGTGAGGTCCAGCAGGGCGCCGATGAAGATCTTGTAGGCCTCGGTGCCTTCCTTGAACCAGGCGTCACGCTCGCTGGCGGGCGGCAACCGTTTCGGGAAAAATCCGCCCTTGGCGCCGACCGGAACGATGACGGCGTTCTTGACCTGCTGCGCCTTGACCAGACCAAGGACCTCCGTGCGGAAGTCCATGGGGCGGTCCGACCAGCGCAGGCCGCCGCGCGCCACCTTGCCGAAGCGCATGTGCACGCCGTCCACGCGCGCCGAATGCACGAAGATTTCGTAGAGCGGCCTTGGCAGCGGCAGGCCCTCGACGCGGCGCGCTTCGAACTTGAAGGCCAGCGTGGGCCGGTGGCCGCCATCCGGCGTCTGGTAGAAGTTGGTGCGCAGCGTCGCCTCGATCAGGTTCCGGGTGCGCCGCACGATCCGGTCGTCGTCGAGGCTCGACACGGCCTCGAACAGCCCGTCGAGCCGCGCGCCGATCTCGCCGGTCAGGGCCGTCCCGGCCTCCGGCGTTGCCCCGGCGGCCGGATCGAACCGGGCCTCGAACAGCGCGACAAGGCTGCCGGCGATGTCGGGATAGCGGCCGAGCACGCCGGCGATGTACTCCTGCCCGAAGGGCGCGCCGATCTGCTGCAGGTAGCGGGCATAGGCGCGCAGCAGCAGCGCCTGCCGCCAAGTCAGCCCCGCATCCACCACCAGGGCATTGAAGCGGTCGGATTCCGCCTCGCCCCGCACCAGCGCCATCAGCGTGTCCTCGACGCGCGTGTCGAGCGTCTGCACGTCGATATCGCCGCCGCGGGCACGCTCGATCGTCATGTCGTGCAGGAAGGCCGTGCGCTCCGCTCCGCCATCGCGGCCGGCGACGCGGTAGGTGCGCTCGTTGTTGACGGCGAAACCGAGGTTCTCGAGCATCGGAACACGCTGCGACAACGGCATCGGCGCGCCCAGGGCAAAGAACTTCAGGCTCGCCACCGCGCCGGACTGCCCGCCCTTGCGGTAGAAGTCCACGGCGACGGGAGCCTCCAGTCGCAGCGATTCCAGAATCTGCATGTCCTTGAGCGATTCCGACGGCGTGAAGGCCTCCCGATAGGCGGCACCGAACGCTTCGCCATAGCGCGCGAACAGATGCACCGCCCGCTCCGGCCTCTCGCCCTCGGCCAGCGTGCGCCGCAGCTTGTCCGGCCATGTCCGGCAGATCTCGGCGATCGCTTCCTCGACATCGGCGCGGTTGACCAGCGGCGTCTGACCCTCGTAGCGCCCGATGATGTAGTGGGTGCGTGCGAGCGGGCCTTCCGGATAGGACGGATAGGCGGCCGAGATGCGCCCCTCGAAGCGACCGGCGAGATAATTTCCGATCCGCGTGCGCACTGCGGTGTCGTAGCGGTCCTTCGGCACATAGACGATGACCGAGACGAAACGGTCAAAGCGGTCGACGCGGATCATGGCCCGGATGCGCGGCCGCTCGATCAGCGAGAGCGCATCCATGGCGAACCCGTAAAGGGTTTCCCGGTCGAGCTGGAACAACTCGTCGCGCGGGTAGTTCTCCAGGACGTTCGCCAGCGCCTTGCCGGAGTGGCTCGCCGGATCGAAACCGGCCCGCGCCATCACCATCGCCACCTTGTGGCGGATGTAGGGGATGACGCGCGTCGAAGAGGTGTAGGCCGTGGAGGTGAACAGTCCGATCAGCCTGAGCTCGCCTTCCACCTGGCCGAGGGGACCGATCAGCTTCACGCCGACGTAATCCATGTGCACGCGCCGGTGCACCCGCGATTTCACATTGGCCTTTGCGATGATGAGCGCTGACTTTTCCTTCAGGAAAGCGCGCACTTCCGCGGTCATCACCACCATCTCGGCGCCGCGCCGGAGCACCTTCACCTCCGGGTCGGCCAGGATGCCGAGACCCTCGCCTGCGACCGGCTCGCTGGCGTCGTCCAGAGAGGGGAAGCGATACTCCCTGAGGCCGAGGAAGGTGAAATTCTCGGCAAGCAGCCAGTCGAGGAACTGGACCGCCTCCGCGATCTCGTCGGCCGGGAGCAACGGGGGCGCCTCGCGGTAGCGGCGCGCCACGGCGGCAAGACGTTCACGCATCGCGCGCCAGTCGCGCACGGCGGCGTGCACGTCCTGGTGGATACGTTCGAGCGCCGCGACGATACCGGCCCGCTGGCCCGCGTCCAGCACCGCCCCGACATGGATGTGGATCAGGCTCTCGCGGAGAAAGTCGCCGGTTTCCGCCGCTCCGGCGATCCCCTGGAGGGCGACGAGCGCTCCCTTCGCATCGCGCTTCACCGCGAGGATAGGGTGGGCGACCAGGTGGATGTCGAGGCCGCGCTCGCCGAGTTCCGCGAGGGTGGAATCGAGCAGGAACGGCATGTCGTCGTTCACGGTCTCGACGATGGTGATGGCCCGTCCGTCGGCGAGCGTCACATCCACCAGCCGGACATCAACCTCGCCGGGCCGGCGGCGCACGAACCGGTCGAAAGCGGATGCCGCGATCGCCGACAGGGAATCGGGCGGACAGGCGACCAGGTCCTCGGAGACGACGCGCCCGAACAGAAGCGATTCGAACGAGGCCGCGAGCAGCGCCTCCGCCGATGATCTTCCCTTGTCCGCAGACCTGGCCATGACGCTCCCCGACTTTGATTATCCAAAAGTCTAAGCACGATTTGGCGCGCAAGCTCAATGGCATCACCCGCAGGAAGCGGAAGTTGGCGCTGGACTGGTCTTGTCACCGGCGAAGTTCCGCGAAAGACTTGCGCGGCACGAACGGAAGGGAACGCACCGATGGCTTCGACACCTGCAGGCGGGAAACACGAGGGGCACGACGTGATGGCGCTTGACCTGCCCAGGGGTGCCCTCTCGCCGCAGATGGAAGCCTATTTCCAGAAGTGCCGCGACAAGATCGGCTTTGTCCCCAACGTGCTGCAGGCCTATGCCTTCGACACGGCCAAGCTCGAGGCCTTCGCCGCCTTCTACAACGACCTGATGCTGGCTCCGTCCGGCCTGTCGAAGCTGGAACGCGAGATGATCGCCGTCGCGGTATCCTCGGAGAACAAGTGCTTCTACTGCCTCACGGCCCATGGCGCGGCCGTGCGCGCGCTCTCCGGCGATCCGGCGCTGGGGGAAATGCTGGTGATGAACTACCGCTCCGCGCCGCTCGACGCCCGCCGGCGCGCCATGCTGGACTTCGCGGTCAAGATCACGACTGCATCCCATGCCATCGGCGAAGCAGATCGCGCGGCCTTGCGCGCCACCGGCTTTTCCGATCGCGACATCTGGGACATCGCAGCCGTCGCCGCCTTCTACAACATGTCCAACCGCATGGCCTCGGCGGTCGACATGCGCCCGAACCCCGAATACCATGCCCAGTCCCGCTGAACCGGTCGCTTCGGCAAAGAAAAGGCGGCCGACCCGGGCGAGGTCGGCCGCCGTTGCATTGGTTGGATTTCTCCAGGATCGCCGGGGTCCGAGGGGCTGGGGGGCGTACGACATCGGACCCGAAGACGACTTTCACCTCCGCATGGGGGTGATATCGCCGACTGCCTTGGCGCGCTCATGGTTGAAAAGCGGCGAAAATGCGGAATCGTTCGCAGATGCGTGATCGCCGGCGCGCCAGCCCTCACGGAAGCGCTTGCCAAGCCCGGTCGCCGGCGCAATGCTGACTAGCAGGACAAATCAGGATCTGGCGGGGGATGAGCGAAGCAGAATCTGGCGCCGGGCGCGGCGATGCGGTCGTGGTGCCGTTCTCCAGCCAACGACCCCCCGACCGCGTGGCGTTTAGCAAGGATGAACTCCAGCGCATCCTCGCTGTCTATGGCCGCAAGGTGGCGCAGGGCGAATGGCGGGACTACGCCATGGAATTTGGCCGCCATTCGGCGGTGTTCAGCGTTTTCCGCCGCACCTCGGAGGTCCCATTGTACCGCATCGAGAAGACCCCGGCGCTGGCTGCCAGGCAGGGCGCCTATGCGGTCGTGGCGGCGTCGGGCCAGGTCCTGAAGCGCGGCGCGGACCTTGCGCGCGTGCTGATGGTGCTGGAGAAACCCTCGCGGGTGATCGGCTAGCCGGCGTCGGCCTTGGGCCGGAAACGAAAACCCCGGCGTTTCCGCCGGGGTTCCGTGAAGCCTTTGCGCTTCGAGACGCGTCTTACTCGCGATCGCCGAGCAGCGACAGCAGCATCTGGAACATGCCCAGGAAGTCCATGTAGAGCTGGAGAGCGCCGTAGACCGAGAGCTTCTCGGCCATCTCCGAGCCCATCGACTCATAGTACATGTTCTTGATGTTCTGCGTGTCGTAGGCGGTCAGGCCCGCGAAGATCAGCACGCCCAGCATCGAGATCGCCCACTGCAACCCGGTCGAGCCCAGGAAGATGTTGACGATGCTCGCGATCATCAGGCCGATCAGACCCATGATCAGGAACGAGCCCATGCCGGACAGATCCTTCTTCGTGGTGTAGCCAAAAAGGCTCAGCGCGCCGAACGAGGCCGCCGTGATGAAGAACACGCGCACGATCGAGGTGTGCGTGAACACGAAGAACACGGTGGTGAGCGACACGCCAACCAGCGCCGCGTACAGCCAGAACGTGCCGCGGGCGGCGGCGGCGCTCATCGACTGGATGCGGAACGAGAAGAAGAACACCACCGCGAGCGGGGCGAACATCACCACCCATTTCAGCGGGCTGGTGTACAGCATCGCGCCGAACTGGGTGAGCATCGTTCCGTTCTTGAGCTTGCCCACAGCCATGGCCTGATCGGTCGTGACCGAAAGCATGTAGAAGCCCAGGGCCGCGAGGCCGGTGATGGCAAGGCCCAGCACCATGTGATTGTAGACGCCGAGCATGTAGGAGCGCAGACCCTGGTCGATCTGGGCCTGGGTCGCCACGGTGCCGCCGTAGGGCACGTAGGCGTTGCGTTCGAAGTTCGACATAGAAACCCTCTTTGAGTTCGACCCGGTGCGGGGCAGCCCCACGCTTCTCGCCGGATCAAGCCAGCATAATATGGCGAAGTCACGGCTTTCTTACAAGAGTTTCGAAGAGCGGTCGCGCTGATTTCACCTCGATTGGTTTAGAGGCGGGCCTGCGAAAGATCATTCGGGGCCGGACCGTAGAAACACGCGGTGGCGTTTCTCAGGCGTTGCGCAAGAATGGCGCAGGCTTTTGTCCAAGGATGCGCCACGTCCCAGCCAAACCGAGAATAATCACCAACGATAGCGCAGTAATAGTGAGCTCGAGCATGCTTAGCCACGGAAACGAAAACGCGAGCTTCATCACCTGGGTTACAATGGCGTAGCCCGCCAGCGCGCCGGCCGCCAGGCCGAACAACGAAGCGGCGACGCCCAGCAGGGCATACTCAACGATCATCGCGGCCAAGAGCCTGCGCCGCGTCGCGCCCAGCGTCTTGAGGATCACCGATTCCTGAGCGCGAACGCGCCGGCCCGCGGCAAGGGCGCCACCGAGCACGATGACGCTGGCGAGGATGGCGACGGCGCTCGCGCCGCGCACGGCCACCGCCAGCTGCGCGACGATGGTGTCGATCGTCTCAAGCGCTTCCTTGACGCGCACGCTGGAAACCGCCGGGAACTGACGCGCCGCCGCCTTGAGCAGCGCGATCTCGGCGGCCTCGGTCGCGCCCTTCGGAAAGGTGAGCGTGGCAAGGTTCGAATAGGGCGCGCCGGCGAACGTGTTGGGCGAGAACACCAGCACGAAGTTGATGCCGAGCGACTGCCATTCCACCTTGCGCAGGTTAGCGATGCGCGCCGTCATCGTGCGCCCCAGCACGTTCACGGTGATCTCGTCGCCGATGGTCAGACCGAGCCAGCCCGCCAGCTCGTGATCGAAGGACACAAGCGGCGGGCCGCGGTAGTCCTTTTCCCACCACTGCCCCTGCACCAGCACCGACCCGGCAGGCGGGCTTTCGGAGAAGGTGATGCCGCGGTCGCCTTCCAGCACCCAGGCGGCGCGTTCATGCGCCTTGATCTGTTCGGAGCGCACGCCCTTCAGCGCCGTGACGCGGCCTCGCATCATCGGCACGCGTTCGAGCCTGCTGCCCGGCGCCAGGCCAGCGACCATCGCCTCGAACGCCGTCGTCTCCGCCGCCGGAATATCGAGGAAAAAGAAGCTCGGCGCCTTTTCCGGCAGTGTCCGCGACAGCTGATTGCGCAGGTTGTGATCGATCAGGCCCATGGCGACCAGCAGTGTCACGCCGAGGCCGAGCGACAGCACCACCGACGGCGTCAGGGCGCCGGGCTTGTGCATGTTGACCAGCGCCAGCCGCAGTTCCGTGCGTTTCGGCGAGGGCATCCGCCGCGCCAGCGCCATGATGGCAAGCGCGACAAGCCGCAACAGCAGGAAGGCGGACGCCGCGGCCGCCACATAGATCAGCGCGATGGTGCGGTCCCAGGCGAACAGCACCGCCACGGCGACCAGCAATCCTGTCGTCAGCGCCACAAGCACCAGGTAGCCCCAGCGCGGCCAGCGCCGGTCGCCCGTGACCAGGTCGCGGAACAGCGCCGAGACCGGAATGTCGTGCGCCCGGCCAAGGGGCCAGATCGAGAACGCGGCGACCGTAAGCAACCCGTAGGCAAAGCCGACGGCGATCTCGTGGACATAGATCGACGTCACCAGCGGGAAGGGCAGCAGCGCGCCGGCCAGCGCCTTCACCAGGAAGGGCGCCAGGGCGCCAACGACAACGCCGATGGCCGTGCCGATGGCGCCGAGGCACAGGACCTCGATCAGCAGCAACTTGAAAATGAGCCGGCCTTCGGCGCCCACGCTCTTCAATACCGCCATTGCCCCGCGCTTGCGCTCGGTGAAGGCCTGCGCGGCGTTGGCCACCCCGACGCCGCCGACCGCCAGCGCCGTCAGTCCGACCAGCGTCAGGAACTGCGTGAAACGTTCGAGATTGCGCGTCAGTTGCGGCGCGGCGTTCTCGCGGGTGCGGATATCCCAGCCGGCGTCCGGAAAGGCGGCACGGGCCTGCTCGACCACCCGTTTCAGCTGCGCCTGCGAGGTGGAATCGCCGTCGAGCGTGACGCGATAGGTCCAGCGCACCAGGCTGCCGGGTTGCAGCAGACCGCTGGCGCGCAGCCCGTCGTGGGAAACGATGATGCGCGGCCCGAACCCGACCCCCGTGGCGACACGATCTGGCTCGCGCACGATCTCGGCCCGGATCTCGAAAGCATGGCTGCCGACGACCAGCCGGTCGCCGACCTTCAGTCCGAGCCGTCCGGTCAGCAGCGGATCGGCCAGCAGGCCGAACACGCCGTCGCGGGCGGCGAGAAGATCGCGCGCCGTGGCCTGCGGACGGACCTCGAGCACTCCAAGAGCGGGATAGGCAGGTCCCACGGCCTTCAGTTCGGCGAGTGTTGCGCCGCCATCCTCGGCACGCGTCATGGCCCGCAGGAAGGCCGTTGTCTGCACCCGCCCGAGCCGGTTGATATAGGCCATTTCGGCCTCGCTGGCTTCGCGCTGCAGCAACGAGAAGCCGATGTCGCCCCCGAGAATCACGCGCCCCTCGCGGGCCAGGCCGTCCGACAGTCCGCGCGCCAGCGAGGACACCGCGACGATCGCCGCGACGCCGATGGCGATACAGGCGATCAGCACGCCGAAACCGCTCAGGCCCCCGCGCAGATCGCGC
>DAOMXN010000085.1:0-8008 GCA_035437025.1 Beijerinckiaceae bacterium
AGAGGACCTGGCCCGAGGTGGCGGCGTGCACGCCGGCGACGACGCGCCCGACGGTAGACTTGCCGCAGCCAGACTCGCCCACCAGCCCGACCACCTCGCCGGCGGCAACGGACAGGTCAACGCGGTCGACGGCATGCACCGTGATTTCCCGGTTGTCCGCGCCCAGCATGTTGGCGATCTTGCCAGCGACGTCGACGGGCCGGACGAAGCGCTTCGATACGGCCTTGAGTGCGATCAGCGGGGCTTCGTTGCCGGTCGTCATGCCGCTTGCCCCGCTGTCGGAACGGCCAGGTGGCAGGCAGCGCGGCTTCCGGCCGCGGCGTTCGGCAGGACCGGCGCTTCAACGCGGCAGCGATTGATCGCCTTGTCGCAGCGCGGCGCGAAGGCGCAACCGACCGGCAGGTTCGCCAGGGAAGGGGCAGAGCCGGAGATCTGCGCCAGTTTCTCCCCCTTGCGGCCGCGGCTGGGAACCGAGCCGATCAACCCTTGCGTATAGGGATGACGCGGCCGGTCCAGCACGGCGTCGACGCCACCTTCCTCGACGATCCGGCCCGCGTACATCACCGCGATCCGGTCGGCGAGCCCGGCGATGACGGTGAGGTCATGGGTGATCCAGATCAGCGCCGTGCCGCGCTCTCTGCAAAGCTCCTGCACTTTTGCGAGTATCTGGCTTTGAATCGTCACGTCGAGGGCCGTGGTCGGCTCATCGGCGATGACAACCTGCGGATTGTGCAGGAGCGCGATGGCGATGGCGACGCGCTGGCGCATGCCGCCGGAAAACTGGTGCGGATAGGCGTCCAGCCGTTCGTGCGGCGCGGGAATGCCCATCATCGACAGCGCATCGATGCAGCGCGCGCGGGCTGACTTCTCGGAAACCTTCTCGTGCGCGAGCACGGTCTCGATCATCTGCGTGCCGACCTTGAGGACCGGATTGAGCGTCATCATCGGGTCCTGGAAGATCATGGCGAGGTCTCGCCCGCGCACCGACTGCAGCTCGCCTTCCTCAAGGCCCACCAGCTCGCGCCCGGCGAGCCGGATCGAACCCTCGACGATCCGTCCGGGCGGGTCGACAAGTCCGAGGATGGAGAAGCCGGTCACGCTCTTTCCAGAGCCGGATTCTCCGACAAGTCCGAGCACTTCACCGGCGTTCAGCGACAGGCTCACCCCATCCACCGACTTCACGACGCCGCCGCGCGTGAAGAAATGCGTTCTCAGGCCGGTGACTTCCAGAACGGGCGACATGCTCATTTCTCCAGCCGGGGATTGAGCACGTCGCGCAGGCGGTCGCCGACGAGATTGATCGACACGATGGTGACCAGCAGCGCCAGGCCGGGGAAGAAGCTGATCCAGTATTTTCCCGACAGCATGTACTGGAAGCCGTTGGAGATCAGCACGCCGAGCGACGGCTCTGTCTGGGCCAGTCCGACGCCCAGAAACGAGAGCGTGGCTTCGAGGGAGATCGAATGCGCGGTCTGCACGGTGGCAACGACGATGATCGGCGCGAGACAGTTCGGCAGGATATGGCGGAACACGATGCGGGCATGCGACAGGCCCAGGCAGCGCGCGGCTTCCACGTAATCCTTGCCGCGCTCGACCAGCGCCGAACCGCGCACGGTGCGTGCGTAGTACGCCCATTGCACCAGGACGAGGGCGATGATGATCTTGTCCACGCCCTTGCCGAACATCGACACGAGGATCAAAGCCAACAGAATCGCCGGCAGCGAGAGTTGCAGATCTACCAGGCGCATGATCAGGTTCTCGACCCGGCCGCCGGCATAGGCGGCGATCAGGCCGACCGTCATGCCGACAGTGGCTGCGATCAGGCAGCTGATGGCGCCAACCGCCAGAGAGATGCGCAGGCCATAGAAAATCGCGGAAAAGATATCACGGCCGAACCCGTCGGAGCCGAGCATCATGGTGAAGCCGTCGCCCGCCTTTGAGCCGGGCGGCAGGCGCGAGTCCATAAGGTCGAGCTTGGCCAGGCTGTAGGGGTTTTGCGGGGTGATCCAGGGCGCCAACAGCGCCGCGAGCACGATCAGCGTGAAAACCAGGAGACCGGCGACGGCGATGCGGTCTTCGGCGAACTGGGCGACAAAACGGCGAAAGGGCGTTTCTTCCTGCGCCGCGGGCGCCGCAGCGGGAACGGGAGCAGCCTTGGAACTCATGCCGGTGCTCCCGACAGGCGCACGCGTGGGTCGAGCAGCGAATAGAGGATGTCGACGATCAGGTTGATCACCACGAACAGCACGACCACGATGATCACGTAGGCCACGATCACCGGCCGGTCGAGGCGCTGGATCGCCTCCAGCAGCAGCTTGCCCATGCCGGGCCAGGCAAAGATCGTCTCGGTCACCACGGAGAAGGCGACGAGCGAGCCGAATTCGAGACCGAGCACCGTGACGATCGGAATGAGGATGTTCTTCAGAACGTGCACGCCGATGATGCGGGAGCGGCTGAGGCCCTTGGCGCGTGCGAACTTGATGTAGTCCTGCAGGGACACTTCCCGGGTGCCGGCGCGCGCCAGCCTGATGACGAGTGAGATCTTGAGCAGCGCCAGGTTGAAGGCCGGCATCAGGATGTGAGACCAGCCGTCCAGGGTAACCAGCGACGTGGTGATGCCGAAGAAGGACCCGAGATCGCCCCGTCCCGTGGCCGGAAGCCAACCCAGCATCACCGCGAACACCATGATCAGCATCAGCCCGACCCAGAAAGTTGGCAGTGAAAAGCCGAGGATCGAAACGGCCATGACACCGCGCGACAGCGGATGATCGGGCTTCAGGCCAGCGAACAGCCCGAGCGGGATGCCGAGAATGACGGCAAGGAACAGTGCCACCAGGGCCAGTTCGATCGTCGCCGGCATGCGGTCGAGGATGAGCCGGATGGCCGGGGTGCCGTGGACAAAGGACCGCCCAAGATCGCCCTGCAGGATGCCGCCGACGAAATGGAAGAACTGCTCCCAGATCGGCCGGTCCAGCCCGAGCGAGCGCGACACTTCCGCGATCTGGTCCTGCGTCATGTCGGGGCTGACAAGGATCCAGACCGGATCGCCGACGACATTGACGCCGAAGAACACGATCACGACCATCGCCAGGATGACCAGCAGGCCCTGACCCGCGCGGCGGAGGATGAAGGCGAGCATGGGTACGTCCTTTGGGAGAGGGGCGCGCCCCGCGCGCCCCGTCTACCTCATTTCCTGCCGAAGGAGGTCGCGAGCGTGTACTCGTCGGAGCGCGGAGTGATGGTGAACTCCTTCTTCGCGGCCCAGGTGTTCAACGGGTAGTGGATCGGGATGATCGCGACGTCGTTCATGGCGATTTCGGTCGCCTCGGCCAGCATGGCGTTGCGCTTGGCGTTGTCGACGGTACGGATCGCCGCCAGCAGCAGTTCATCGACCTTCGGATTGGAGTAGCGACCACGGTTGGCCGATCCCGTGCCCTTGGAGCGGTCGAAAGTCGTCGTCAGGGCCTTGACCGAATCGGATGGCTCGCCCGTGCCGGCGCTCCAGCCGACGAGGAAGAGCGAAAACTCCGGCACGCCGCCGGCGCCGCCGGTGGAGGCACGCGAGAAGAAGTTCGCCGCCGGGATGGCTTCGACCGACACGTCGAGGCCGAGTCGCGCCCACATCTGGCCGGCAGCCTCAAGGATCTTGGCGTCATTGGTGTAGCGGCCGTTCGGGCCATGAATGGTGATCTTGAAGCCGTTCGGCAGCCCGGCTTCCGCGAGCAACTTCTTCGCGCCATCGAGATCGTAGGCCGTCGGCTTCAGATTCTTGGAAGTACCGGCATACGACTCGGGAATAAACTGGCTCGCCGGCTCGGCCTCGCCTTCCATGACGCGCTCGACGATGGCTGGACGGTTCAGCGCCTTCGACAGCGCCTGGCGCACGCGCAGGTCGTACAGCGGGTTCTTGATGTCCGCGCCGTCCTTGCCCTTGATGAACGGTGTCGTGTCGCGATGCCGGTCGAGATGGAAATAGATCACGCGGTTGGACAGGGCGCTGGCCGTCGTCAGCCTGGCGTCCTTCTTGATGCGCTGCGCGTCCGCGGTCGGCACGTTCTCGATCACGTCGACATCGCCCGAGAGCAGCGCGGCTACGCGGGTTGGATCAGACTTGATGGACTTGAACGTCACCTTGCCCCAGGTCGGCTTGCCGCCCCAATGGGTGTCGTTGCGCGTCAGTACAACGCGGTCGCCCGCCACGTACTCGGAGAACTTGAAGGGGCCGGTTCCCGAAGCCGCCTTGCCGGAATTGTAGTCCTCCGTGGTCATGTCCTTGTTCTTGCGGGAAATGATCCCGAACTGGGCGAGATGGTTCAGCATCAGCGGCTCAGGACCCGCCGTCTTGATGCGGAATGTCAGGTCGTCGACCTTCTCGATGGTCTTGCCCCTGATATAGGCCGAGAAATTCGAGGGACTCTTCGGCACTTCCGGTGCCCGCGCCCAGGTGGCGATGACATCGTCCACGCCAAAATCCGAGCCGTCATGGAACTTCACGCCGGCGCGCAGCTTGAACTCCCAGGTCGTGTCGTCGATCACCTTCCAGGACTCGGCCAGGCCCGGCCGGATCGTCTGCTTGGCATCCATGCTGATCAATGGCTCGAAAATATGGGCCATGATCTGGTTGTTCGGCGTCAGGTTGTGGAAATGCGGGTCCATTGAGGTCGGCTCGGACGACGTGCCGATGCGGATGTCCTGTGCCAGTGCAAATGTCGCATAGGCCACCGCGCACGTGGCCAGCAGAGCGCGCTTCATCGCGAGCTTCATGATGTTCTCCTCCAACCGATTGTAGCCCACCCTCCCGGACGGGGCCATGTGGCCGCAATCTGGAACGCCGGAACCGCGGAGACAAGCGTTTTCTTGCCCATTGAGCGCAGGCAGTCCCGTCCTGTATCAACGGACCATGCGGATTCGCGCGCCACTTCTACTGGTCATGGTCAGCCTGGGTGCGATGGACGCCCGCGCCGATCCCTGTGCAGCGCGGGTCCTGCAGGGGCGGAACGTGGTTGTCTGCGCGGTTGATCTTTCGCGCCAGAGCGTGCGGCTGTTGTGGAAGAACGAGCGCGGCGAACCCTACGGCACGCTGCGCGGGATCGCCGGGGCGGCAAGCCAGCAGGGCAAACCGTTGCTGTTCGCCATGAATGCCGGCATGTATCATCACGACCTGTCGCCGGTCGGGCTCTATGTCGAAAACGGCGTGCAGCATGCGCCGCTGAACACCGCCGGCGGGCCGGGCAATTTTCACATGCGGCCGAACGGCGTGTTCTACGTCGCGGGCGGAACCGCCGGCGTGATGGAAAGCCGGGCCTACCAGACGCGGCGTCAAAAGGTTGATTTTGCTACGCAATCCGGACCGATGCTGGTGATCGGCGGAAAGCTGCACCCCCGCATCACCGGGGAGGGGACCTCGCGCAAGATCCGCAACGGGGTCGGCGTTCGCGACGGCCGCACGGCGTTTTTCGTGATCAGCGACGAGGCGGTGACCTTCACGGAGTTCGCGAAGATGTTTCGCGATGACCTGAAGACGCCGAACGCGCTGTATTTCGACGGGTCGATCTCCAGCCTCTACGCCCCGTCCGTGAACCGTGCGGACGGCTTCATGCCGGTTGGCCCGATCGTCGCGGCATTCGGTCGATAACGATCCAACATATTGATTCTAAACGATTCTTGCGGCGCAGTACTTCAGTTCCGGAATCTTGCCGAATGGGTCCAGAGCCGCGTTGGTGAGCCGGTTCGCCGGACCCTCATTGAAGGCGAAGGGGACAAAGACCATACCCTCAGGCATGGCGGGGTCGGAACGCAGCAGCGCCTCGATGCGGCCGCGCCTCGTTTCGAGGGCGATCCGATCTCCGGATTGATGGCCAGAGCGTTGAATTTCCTGCGGATTCATCACGGCAATCGCGCCACATTCCAGGGTGTCGAGCAGATCCGAACGGCGGGACATGGACCCGGTGTGCCAATGCTCCAGCAGGCGCCCGGTCGTGAGGACCAGCGGATACGCCGCGTCCGGACGCTCATCGGGCGGCAGGGGATGCGCCGGAACCAGCTTGCCGCGACCGCTCGGCGTCGGAAAGCGGTCGGAAAAAATGATGTCATGCCCGGGACTTAGCGCATCGTCCGCCGGATAGGTGACGGCGCCTTCCCGAACCAGGCGCGTCCAGGGCACCCCGGCAAGCGAGGGCATGTGCGACCGCATCTCCTCATAGACGGCAGCCACGTCGCACGGTGGCCAGTTCAGGCCGATTCGGCTGGCCAGATCATGAAGGATTTCAATGTCTTGCCGCGCTCCTTCCGGAGGCGGAACAGCCGGCAGCGCGAGCTGCACCTGGCGGTTGGTGTTGGTGAAGGTGCCGAGCTTTTCCGGATGCGCCGAGGCCGGCAGAACCACATCGGCGTGCCAGGCCGTCTCGGTCAGGAAAATGTCCTGCACGACCAGATGCTTGAGCTTCGCCAGCGCAGCGCGGGCATGGCTTTGGTCCGGGTCCGACATGGCCGGATTCTCGCCCATGATCAGCATGCCCCTGACGCGGCCGTCATAGGCGGCGTTGATGGTCTCGACCACGGTCAGACCGCGCTTCGGATCGAGCGGACGGCCCCAGGCGGTCTCAAACGCCAGCCTGAATTCCTCTTTTTCCACAAGATGATAGTCGGGGAACATCATGGGAATCAGGCCGGCGTCCGAGGCGCCCTGCACATTGTTCTGACCCCGTAACGGATGCAGGCCGGTGCCGGGCCGGCCTATATGCCCGGTGATCAGCGCCAGCGCGATCAGGCAGCGGGCGTTGTCGGTGCCGTGGGTGTGCTGGGAAATGCCCATGCCCCAGAAAATTATGGACTTTTCGGCACGGGCATAGGTGCGCGCGAGCGTGCGGATGGTCTGGGCGTCGATGCCGCACAGGGGCGCCATGGCCTCAGGCGTGTAGGGCGCGATGGCGCGACTGAAATCCTCGTAGAACGCGACATGTTCGGCAATGAAATCCCGGTTGATCAGGCCTTCTTCGACAATGCTCTGGAGCATGCCGTTCAAAAGCGCCACGTCGGCGCCCGGCCGGAAGCGGACGGCATGGGTGGCATGGCGGAACAGCGGGTTGCCGCGCGGGTCCATGACGATCAGCGTCGCGCCGCGCTTGGCCGCCTGCTTGAACCAGGTGGCGGCGACGGGATGGTTCTCGGTCGGCCGCGCGCCGATGACGATGATGCAGTCGGCATCCTCCGCCGCGCGGAAGGGGGCGGACACCGCGCCGGAGCCGATGCCTTCCAGCAGGGCGGCGACCGACGAGGCATGGCAGAGCCGCGTGCAGTGATCGACGTTGTTGGTTCCGAAGCCCTGGCGGATCAGCTTCTGGAACAGATAGGCCTCTTCGTTCGATCCCTTGGCCGAGCCGAAGCCGGCGATGGCGCCGCCGCCATGCTCGGCCGCGATGGCAGTCAGGCCGGAGGCGGCGCGCGCCAGCGCCTCCTCCCAGCTCGCCTCGCGGAACGTGTCCCAGGGGTTGGCGGGATCGATGGTCGCCTCGCCGCGCTTTGGCGCGTCGTCGCGGCGGATCAGCGGCTTCGTCAGGCGGTGCGGGTGATGGATGTAGTCGAAACCGAAGCGGCCCTTGACGCAGAGGCGGCTGTCATTGGCCGGTCCGTCGCGGCCGTCGACCTTGACGATGCGGTTGTCCTTGACGCCCACGCGGGTCTGGCAGCCGACGCCGCAATACGGGCAGAGCGTATCGACCCAGCGCTCCGGGACAACAGCGCGCCGGCGGGCGGCCGGGTCCATCAGCGCCTTCTCGTACAGCGCGCCGGTCGGGCAGGCCTGCACGCATTCGCCGCAGGCGACGCAGGTGGAGTCGCCCATCGAATCGGCGAGATCGAAGATCGGGCGCGTCTCGTGGCCACGCCGGCCCATGCCGATGACATCGTTGACCTGCACCTCGCGGCAGGCGCGCTCGCACAGGCCGCAAGCGATGCAGGCGTCCAGATTGACGGCGATGGCGGGATGCGAGGCGTCGTGGAGGGGCAG
>DAOMXN010000085.1:8108-9475 GCA_035437025.1 Beijerinckiaceae bacterium
CGCCGGCATGTCGGCTTCGAGCAGTTCGAAGACCATGCGGCGCGCCTTTTCCACGCGCTCGCCACCGGTCTTCACGGCCATGCCGTCCGCCGGCTTGCGGATGCAGGAGGCGGCAAGGGTGCGTTCGCCCGCGATCTCGACGACGCAGGCGCGGCAGTTGCCGTCCGGCCGGTAACCCTTCTGCTCGCAATGGCAGAGATGGGGGATTTCCACGCCCTCACGCCTTGCCACCTGCCAGAGCGTTTCCTCCGGCCCGGCCTCGACGGGCCGGCCATCAAGGGTGAAGCGGATTGTCGCGCTCATGGCTGGCTCCCGGCGAAAAACTTCAGGATCGACCGCATCGGGTTCGGCGCGGCCTGTCCGAGTCCGCAGATGGACGCGTCGCGCATCACCTGCTCTATGTCGGCCATCAGGGCCTCGTCCCAGGTCCCGGCCTGCATCAGCGCGCCGAGCTTTTCCGTGCCGGCGCGGCAGGGTGTGCACTGGCCGCAGCTTTCATGGGCGAAGAAGGCCATGAGATTGCGGGCGATGGCGCGGGGATCGTCCCGGTCCGAGAACACGACGATGGCGTGACTGCCGACGAAGCAGCCGTGCTTTTCCAGCGTGCCGAAGTCGAGCGGTTCATCGGCGAGGGCGGCAGGCAGAATGCCGCCGGAAGCCCCGCCCGGCAGGTAGCCGGCGAGGCGATGGCCCTCCGCCATGCCGCCGCAGAACTCGGCGACAAGTTCATTCAGCGTGATGCCGGCCGGGGCGAGCTTGACGCCGGGCTTGCGGACGCGGCCGGAGACCGAATAGGAGCGCACGCCTTTCGCGCCGCGCCGCCCCTGCCGTGCGAACCACTCCGCGCCCTTTTCGGCGATGTCGCGCACCCAGAACAGTGTCTCGACATTGTGGTTGAGGGTCGGGCGGCCGAAGAGGCCCTTCTCGGCGATGTAGGGTGGGCGATGGCGCGGCAGGCCGCGCTTGCCTTCCAGCGATTCCAGCATGGCGCTTTCCTCGCCGCAGACATAGGCGCCGGCGCCGCGTCTCAGTTCAACCGGCGTGGTCAGCAGGCCGGCCTGCTCCAGCGCGGCGATCTCGCGCAGCAGGATGGCGCGCACGCCGGGGTATTCGTCGCGCAGATAGATGTAGATGCGCTCGGCCGAAACGACATGGGCGGCGATGAGCGCGCCCTCCAGCATGCGGTGCGGATCGGATTCGAGCAGCACGCGGTCCTTGAAGGTGCCGGGCTCGCCCTCGTCCGCGTTGATCGTCATCAGCTTCGCGCCCGGCTGCGCCCGGACGATGGACCATTTGCGGCCGGCGGGAAATCCTGCGCCGCCGAGGCCGCGCAGGCCGGCGTCGGACAGCAGGGCGATTAGGTCTTC
>DAOMXN010000086.1:0-9456 GCA_035437025.1 Beijerinckiaceae bacterium
GCCGTCGTCGCGGCCTGCGGCGGTGTGCGGACCTGCTGGGCCAACGCGGCGATCTCGGCCTGAATGCGCTGCGCGGATGTCATGCCGTCCATTATCTGCCCCGTCGGCGGTCAAATCCGGGGCAGTTATCGCCAAGTCAGGTTAATTTGACGTTCAGATGCGCGCTTCGTGGGGGCCGGGCGGCGCGCCTAGAGCAGTTTCCGACCGGATTGGATCAATTCCGTTTCGCGACAAATGCTCGGTAAAGCCCCTCGACCGCATACCGGATACGCACTTCGGGCCTTTCCCGGTCCTTGTCGCGAAATTGCCCGGTCGGAATGGCATGATCTGATCGGATCGTGCTCTAGTGCGCCTCGTCCCAGTTTTGTGCGGCGCGGGCATCCACCTGCAACGGCACCTTGAGCGTCAGCGCGGGGTGGGGCGCGTCCACCATCACCTGGCGGATGAGCGGGATGGCGCGGTCCACCTCGGCCTCGGGCGCCTCGAACACAAGTTCGTCGTGCACCTGCAGCAGCATGCGCGTCGAAAGCTTCGCGTCGTCGAGCGCGGCCTCCATGCGCAGCATGGCGCGGCGGATAATGTCGGCCGCCGAGCCCTGGATGGGCGCGTTGATCGCGGCGCGTTCCATGAAGGCGCGTTCCGAAGGATTCTTCGAGTTGATCTGCGGATAATGGCACTTGCGCCCGAAGACCGTCGCGACATAGCCGTTGGCGCGGGCAAAGCGCTTGGTGTCCTCCATGTAGTCGCGGATGCCGGGGAAGCGTTCGAAATACTTGCGGATGTAGGCGCCGGCCTCCTCGCGCGGAATGCCAAGCTGGTTGGCGAGGCCGAAGGCGGAGATGCCGTAGATGATGCCGAAGTTGATGGCCTTGGCCCGCCGCCGCACATCGGACGGCATGTCCTTGACCGGCACGCCGAACATCTCGCTGGCCGTCATGGCATGGATGTCGACGCCGTCGGCGAAGGCCTGCCGGAGCTGCGGAATCTCGGCGATGTGGGCGAGCAGCCGCAGCTCGATCTGGCTGTAGTCGGCCGAGATCAGCCTGTGTCCGGGCGTCGCCACGAAGGCGGTGCGGATTTTCCGACCCTCCTCGGTGCGCACCGGAATGTTCTGGATGTTCGGCTCCGAGGAGGAGAGCCGTCCCGTCGTCGTCGCGGCCAGGGCGAAGGACGTGTGCACGCGGTTGGTGCGCGCGTTGAGGTACGTCGGCAAGGCGTCGGTATAGGTCGACTTGAGCTTCGCGAGCTGGCGCCAGTCGAGGATGCGGCGCGGCAGTTCGTGGCCCTGCTCCGCCAAATCCTCCAGAACCTGCGCGCCGGTGGACCAGGCACCGGTCGCGGTCTTCTTGGGCGCGGGCAGGCCCATCTTGCCGAACAGGATGTCGCCGAGCTGTTTGGGCGACGCGAGGTTGAATGGTCCCCCCGCCAGGCTGTGAACCTCCGCCTCCAGCCGCGCCATGCCCTGGGCGAAATCGCCGGACAGGCGCGAGAGGATGGTGCGGTCGATGGCGATGCCGGCCTGCTCCATGCGTGCCAGCACGCCGGCCATGCCGCGTTCCAGCGTCTCGTAGACCGTGGTCATGCCCTCGGCGGCAAGGCGGGGCTTGAGCACCTGCCAGAGCCGGTAGGTGACGTCGGCGTCCTCCGCCGCATAGGCGGTGGCGCGGTCAATCGGCACGCGATCGAAGGTCACGGCGCTCTTGCCGGTGCCGGCCACCTCCGCAAAGCCGATCGGCTTGTGGCCGAGATGCAACTCACTCAACTCGTCCATGCCATGGCCGTGCAGCCCTGCGTCGAGCACATAGCTCATCAGCATGGTATCATCGCTCGAAACGATGCGGATGCCGTGCTGGAGCATCACCAGAACATCGTATTTCAGGTTCTGTCCGATCTTGAGGATCGCCGGTTCTACGAGGATTTCGGACAGCGCCGCCAGCGCTTCGCGCACCGGGATCTGTCCGGGCAGCAGCGCGCCGCCGCCGAACAGGTCACCCGTGCCTTCGCCCTTGTGAGCAAGTGGCACATAGCAGGCCCGGCCCGGTGCCACGCAGAGCGAGAAGCCGACCAGTTCGGCCTGCATCGGGTCAAGCGAGGTGGTTTCGGTGTCGAAAGCAACCGCTCCCGCCTCCCGCGCCATCGCCGCCCAATCCTTCAGCCGGGCGAGCGTGGTCACCGTCTCATAGGCCGTCGTTTCGATTTTCTCTTTGTAAACAGAAGCTTTCCGGAAATCGACCAGAGCTTCTGGACCGGAACGACCGTCTGCGGAGTGGCTCTTGGCTGCGACGTCACTGGTGGCGGGTGTGGCCTGCGCGGACGCGGCTGCTTCAGCCGTGTCGGGTACGGTCTCGGCCGGCTTCCGCCCGTTCCAGGCCGCCGCACCGACAAAGCGCGTGTCGGGAGCGATCTCGTCCGCCTTCGCGCCGGTCGCATCCGCGACGCGACGGGTGATGGTGGTGAATTCCATCGCCTTGAGGAAGCCGATCAGCCGGCCGGGCTCAGGATCATGGACGCCGAGGCTCTCGATGCCATGGGCCAGCGGAACCTTATCTTCAAGTCGAACCAAGGCCTTGGAAATACGGGCTTTTTCAGCGTTTTCCAGCAGCGCTTCGCGGCGCTTCGGCTGCTTGATCTCACCGGCGCGGGACAGCAGGGTCTCGACATCGCCGTATTCGGTGATGAGCTGCGCCGCGGTCTTGAGGCCGATACCGGGCACGCCTGGCACGTTGTCCACCGAATCCCCGGCAAGCGCCTGAACATCCACGACTTTCTCGGGCGGCACGCCGAATTTCTCGATGACTTCCGCCACATCGATGCGCCGGTCCTTCATCGTGTCGTACATGGTCACGCCGCTGCCGACGAGCTGCATCAGATCCTTGTCGGAAGCGACGATGGTGACGGTCGCGCCGGCTTCGCGCGCCAGCCGGGCATAGGTGGCGATGAGGTCGTCGGCCTCGAACCCTTCCTGCTCGACCGCCGGAATGTCGAAGGCGAGCGTCGCCGCCTTCACCAGCGCGAACTGCGGCCTGAGGTCTTCCGGCGGATCGGGCCGGTGCGCCTTGTATTGGTCGTAGAGAGCGTTGCGGAAGGTCTGCGAGGAATGATCAAAGATTACAGCTAGATGCGTCGGCTTCTCGCCCGCGATCGTATCGCGCAGCAGTCGCCAGAGCATGTTGCAGAACCCCGACACCGCGCCGACCGGCAGGTTGTCGCTCTTGCGCGTCAGCGGCGGCAGGGCGTGATAGGCGCGGAAGATGTAGGACGAACCGTCGACCAGAAAGACATGATCGCCGGGTTTCAGGGGACGGTGCGAAAAGGACATGGCGAAAGCATAGTGCGCCCGCGTCCGCCCGGCTATCGTCTTGATAACGGATCAGGAGAAACGGTCATGGCCGTGATGCAACCGCAGGTGCTGGACTTCCAGTATCGAGACCCAGAGGACGTACTGGAACGGGCGCGCCAGTTCCGAAACCTGCTGCGACCACGGCGGACCGTGCGCGACTTTTCCGACCGCCCGGTGCCGCGCGAAGTCATCGAACAGCTGGTGATGACTGCGGGCGGCGCCCCGTCCGGCGCCAATCAACAGCCCTGGACGTTCGTCTGCATTTCAGACCCGGACACGAAGCGTCGGATCCGCGAGGCGGCCGAGGAGGAGGAAAAGGCGTTCTACGCCGGCAAGGCCGGCGAGGAATGGCTGGAAGCGCTGGAGCATCTCGGCACGGATTGGGAAAAGCCTTTCCTCGAACGCGCGCCCTGGCTGATCGCGATCTTCGCCCACAGACATGGCGTCGGCCCGGATGGCGCCCGGATCAAGCACTACTACGTGCCGGAATCGGTCGGAATCGCGTCGGGCTTCCTGATCGCGGCCTGCCATAACGCGGGCCTTGCAAGCCTCACCCACACCCCCGCGCCAATGGGGTTTCTCAACGAAATCTGTGGTCGGCCGGACAATGAAAAGCCCGTGATCCTGCTGGTGGTCGGCTATCCCGCCGAGACCTGCACCGTGCCGACGATCCGGAAGAAGCCGCTCGAAGAGATCGCCGTCTTTATCTGAAATGAAAACCCCGGCGTTTCCGCCGGGGCTCTGAAGGTTGTCCTGGTCTTTGGCGCTTACTTGCGCTTGAGCGCCGCGCCGAGGATGTCGCCGAGGGTGGCACCGGAATCGGCCGAGCCGTACTGGGCCATGGCTTCCTTCTCTTCCGCCACTTCGAGCGCCTTGATCGACACCTGGACCTTGCGGGCCTTGCGGTCGAACAGGATGACGCGCGCGTCGACCTTCTCGCCCGCCGCGAACCGCTCCGGCCGCTGGTCCGAGCGCTCGCGCGCCAGTTCCGAGCGCTTGATGAAGGTGGAGAGGTCCGTGCCGGAGATCTTCACCTCAAGGCCGGAATCCTTCACCTCGGTGATCTCGCAGGTGACGACCTGGCCCTTCTTGATCTCGCCGGCGTCGGCGAAGGGATCGCCCGCGACCTGCTTGACGCCCAGCGAAATGCGCTCCTTCTCGACGTCGACGTCGAGAACGATGGCCTTCACCACGTCGCCCTTGCGGAACTCCTCGAGCACCTGCTCGCCCGGACGGTTCCAGTCGAGGTCGGAGAGATGGACCATGCCGTCCACATCGCCGTCGAGACCGACGAACAGGCCGAATTCGGTCTTGTTCTTGACCTCGCCTTCGACGATCGAACCCACCGGGTGCTTGTCGACAAAGGCTTCCCACGGGTTGGCCAGCGTCTGCTTGAGGCCGAGCGAGATGCGACGCTTCGAGGAATCCACCTCGAGAATCTGCACTTCGACTTCCTGCGAGGTCGAAAGGATCTTGCCGGGGTGGACGTTCTTCTTCGTCCAGGACATTTCCGAGACGTGGATGAGGCCTTCGATGCCCGGCTCCAGTTCGACGAACGCGCCGTAGTCCGTGATGTTGGTGACGCGACCCTTGAACTTGGCCTGCAGCGGGTACTTCGCCTCGATGCCGGCCCAGGGATCGCCCATCAGCTGCTTCATGCCGAGGCTGATGCGGTGCGTCTCCTGGTTGATCTTGATGATCTTGACCTTCACGGTCTGGCCGACCGTCAGCACCTCGGTCGGGTGGTTGACGCGGCGCCAGGCGATGTCGGTCACGTGCAGCAGGCCGTCGATGCCACCGAGGTCGACGAACGCGCCGTAGTCGGTGATGTTCTTGACGACGCCGTCGACGGTCTGGCCTTCCTCGAGGTTGGCGACGAGTTCCGAACGGGCCTCGGCGCGGGTCTCTTCCAGCACGGTGCGGCGGGAGACGACAATGTTGCCGCGGCGCCGGTCCATCTTCAGGATCTGGAACGGCTGGGCGACGCCCATCAGCGGGGTCACGTCGCGGATCGGACGGATGTCCACCTGCGAGCGCGGCAGGAAGGCGACCGCCCCTTCCAGATCGACGGTGTAGCCGCCCTTGACCTGGTTGAAGATGATGCCGTTGACCTTCTCCTGCTTCTCGAAGGCCTGCTCGAGCTTCACCCAGCTCTCTTCGCGGCGCGCCTTCTCGCGGGAAATGACGGCTTCGCCGAGGGCGTTTTCGACACGCTCGAGATAAACTTCGACCTCGTCGCCAACCTTGAGCGCCTGCTCGCGGCCGGGAACGGAAAATTCCTTCAGTTTGACACGGCCTTCGGTCTTGAGGCCGATATCGATCACCGCGTCATCCTTCTCGATGGCGACGACCTTGCCCTTGATGACCGAACCTTCGGCCATATCGTTACGGCCGAACGACTCTTCGAGCAGCGCGGCGAAATCTTCACGGGCGGGGGAGGCGGAAACGGACATGTATGCTCCGGATGAGGCCTGGCCCTGACCTCGAACGTTGCGCGGCTCTGGTTTGTGGTCGCGTCCGGTCGCCGGCCGCTTCCAGGCCTGGAAGCGTGAACGGCTCCCATGCGGGAGGCCGTCCTGCCGGCGCGTTGAACCGGCGATCGGTCGCGTGAAGTCTGCAGTCTCTTCCGGGCGGAGACCGGAAATGCCCGGTCAAAGCAAAAAGGGCACGGTTGCCCGCACCCTCATTTGGCCTGCTCGACAATCGCGACAGCCGCCTGGAACGCCTGCTCTATATCCATTGCGCTGGTGTCGAGCAAGTGGGCGTCGTCGGCCATGATCATGTTGGGCGCGTCGCGCCCGTCCCGGGCGATGAGTTCGGACAAGATCGTCGCCTCCTGCAGCTCCGGCCGCTTGGGCTTGAGCTCAAGGTAGCGCCGGCGCGCGCGCACCTCGGGTGCCGCAGTCACCCACAGCTTCACGTCCGCCTGAGGTGCGATCACGGTGCCAATGTCGCGGCCGTCGAGCACGGCGCCGCCGGGCTGGCCGGCGAACTGCTGCTGGAACTCGCGCAGGGCCGACCGGACTTCCGGAATCGAGGCCACCCTGCTGGCGGCCACGCTGGCCTCGTTGCCGCGCAGACGGCCATCCACCAGCCAGGCAGGCGCGAAATTCCGCGCCAATCCTATCGCGGCCTCGGCATCCGAAAAATCCCTGCCGGCATCGAGCATCTTTCGGCCAACCGCGCGATAGAGCAGACCGGTATCGAGATGCGGCAGTTGAAAGTGCGCGGCGAGGCGACGCGCAAGCGTCCCTTTGCCGGAAGCGGCGGGGCCATCGACGGCGATAATCATGCGGCGCTTATCAGAGCTTCGAGCGCTGGACGCAAATGAAATCGATGCGCGGCTTCGGTCCGGCGTTCGCATTGACGGAATGCACCACTTCGGAGGTGCGCGCGGCCTTCCGGCACTGTTCCATCGACGGATATTCGCCGACTGCATACTGCGTGGCGTTGGCGGCGGTGCCAGACCCGCCGAGGATCTGAGAGATCACGACGATCAGGACATAGGCGGACATCGTAAGGGCTCCGGGTTGTCCGCGAACCATAACGCCTGACGCCCGACCCGTGCGCCGAAACTGAAGAAAGGGTTAAGACAGCGCGCCGCCCAGCCCCCGCATCATCGGCACGAATTGCGGAAAACTCGTCATGATGAAGGCCGTATCATCCACGCGCACCGGCTTTTGCGCCGCCAGCCCCATGACCAGGAAGCTCATGGCGATGCGGTGATCCATGTGCGTCGCCACGAGCCCGCCTCCGGGAGCCTGCCCGGCGGCGCCGGAGACGACAAGGTCGTCTCCCTCGATGCGATTGCGCACACCGTTGGCGGTCAGCCCATCGGCGACGGCCGCGAGTCGATCGCTTTCCTTCACGCGCAACTCGGCAAGTCCGTTCATGCGCGTCTCGCCAGCGGCATAGGCGGCCGCGACGGCAAGGATGGGATACTCGTCGATCATCGACGGCGCCCGCTCGGCCGGGACCGACACGCCTTGCAGCGCGGAATGGCGCACCCGCAGGTCGGCAACCTCCTCACCGCCTTCGATACGCCGGTTCGTCTCCGCGATGTCCGCGCCCATCTCGCGCAGCGTGGTGAGCAGCCCGATGCGCAGCGGGTTCATCATCACGGCCTCGACCGTCACGTCCGATCCGGGAACGATCAGCGCCGCGACGATCGGAAAGGCTGCCGACGACGGATCGGCCGGCACGACGATGTGACAGGGCCTGAGTTCAGGCTGGCCAGTGAGCGTTATCCGGCGACCGTGCGGTCCGTGCTTCTCGACCAGGACTTCGGCGCCGAAATAGGCCAGCATCTTTTCCGTATGGTCGCGCGTCGCCTCGCGCTCGATCACGACGGTCTTGCCGGGAGCGTTGAGGGCCGCGAACAAGATCGCCGATTTCACCTGCGCCGAGGGTACGGGTGTCTCGTATGTGATCGGAACGGGATTTCTCGCGCCCTGCACCGTCAAGGGCAGGCGATCGCCCGGCGCCGTCTCAACAGCACGAATCCCGAACAGCCTGAGCGGTTCGAGAATGCGCCCCATCGGCCGCTTGCGCAGCGAGGCGTCTCCATCGAACCGCGCCGTGATGGGATGGCCGCCGACAACGCCCATCATGAGTCGCGAGCCGGTGCCGGCATTGCCGAAGTCCAGAGTCCCGGTCGGCTGCAGCAATCCCCCGACGCCCACGCCGCGCACGCTCCACTCCCCCGGGGAGAGCCGATCGACCGTGGCGCCGAGCGCCCGGGCGGCGGCGGCGGTGCGGATGACATCCTCGCCTTCCAGCAGACCCGATACCCGCGATTCGCCGAGGGCAAGCAGACCGAAAATGAGGCTCCGGTGCGAGATGGATTTATCGCCGGGGACGCGGACCCGTCCCTTCAGGGGGCCCGAGACGGTGGCGGTCATCGGCGCGGGCGCGGCGGCGTGAGATGTCGACAAGGCAAACTCCAGGCGAAACGGTGCGGCACAGTCGCGGGAACAGCGACCCGCTAGCACGTTACGACCGCCCGGTCAGCGGGTCATGCGCGAATTGTCGCCAAGACCATTTGACAGGAGCCGCTGCGCCGACTAACGGGCGGAAAACCCAAACGACAGGATCATCAAGACGTGGCCAAGCCAGAACTCGGCATGAAGCGCGCGTGCCTCAGCTGCGGCGCGAAATTCTACGACCTCAATCGTGATCCGATCCTGTGCCCGAAATGCGGGGCCCAGTTCCAGGTTCAGGTGATGCGCCGGCCGGAAGCCGCCAAGTCGGAAGATGAGGAAGAGGCGGTTGTCGATCCGGCAGCGGCCGATCTCGTTCCCCTCGAGGAAGCGGAAGCCGGCGCTTCCGACAAGGAGCTTCCGGGCGACGACATCGACATCGACGAAGACATCGGTGGCGATGCCGACGACACCTTCCTCGAACAGGAGGAAGAAGAGGACGAGAGCAATGTCTCCGACCTCATCGGAGGCGACCTCGAGGAAGACGAGGAGAACTGATCGGCTGCCCGATCACATCGACCAGGCGGGAATGGCAGGATTGCCTCTTGCGTCCGCCCGCCCGATGTGACACATGCACCGCGCCTGACGGCCAAGCGCCGTCGGGCTTCGCGCCGGCTCCCATCCGGCGCTATGGACTTAGGGGCTATAGCTCAGCTGGGAGAGCGCTTGAATGGCATTCAAGAGGTCAGCGGTTCGATCCCGCTTAGCTCCACCATCCTTCTCCTCAGGAAAACGGCATCACTTGCGGCAAGGTGATTTTCAGGACCGCCCCGGAAATCGCGTGCCGGTCGCCGGCCCCGTTCCGCGTCGATACTCCGCGCGGCTCATGACCTGAAAGCCGCCTGCTCACTTGTTGATGGGACAGTCTTGCGGGTGATCGCGGACTCCGCCGCGGGATCGCTCTGTCGAACTGATTCACGCGGCTCGCGAAACGCCCTGGCGGCGCGTCTGCCGGCTGGCGCACGGCCGACGGCTCCGTTGGCTCCTGGCGAAGGCGTGCCAAAGCCTGCGAAAGACTTTTCGCACGAAATAACTGAATTTCCGGAATTTTCGAAGGCTGGCGGGACATCTCGAAGGGTGAGATGGTGCCCAGGAGAGGACTCGAACCTCCACGGCTTTCACCACTGGTACCTGAAA
>DAOMXN010000087.1:0-9149 GCA_035437025.1 Beijerinckiaceae bacterium
CCGCAGTTCAGCCGGCAGAGTTGCTAATGAGAACGGAGCAGCCGGCGGATACGCCGAGGTCGGTCGGCGCCCGGAGTCTCAGCGGCTTGATCCTCGGGCCGGAGCCCGTCGATCCGGATTCGCGTCGGCGCCGCGCCATGCGGCAAGGCCACCGCATTCTGGATGTTCTCGACGATCTCAAGGTGGTCGCGCTCGGCGCATGCGACGGGGCAAAGGCGCTGGCGCAGCTTGCAGCCGAACTTGGCGCACTCGAAGTTCCGGGCGACGAACGGTTGGCGGCCCTGCTCGATCAGGTCCGCATCCGGGGCGAGGTCGAACTGGCGAAAGCCGAAGCCGCGGCGGCCCTGCGCCGCCAGACGATCCCGCACCGTCACGAATCGCCTGGGCTTGTCCCCGCACCCTTGCCGGGTTCGTGAAGGGCTGCTCGTGGCGTCTTCGCCAGGGTGAGACGCAACGCTCCAGGATGATCGCGGAAAGGATCTCCCGCTTTGCCGGGTGCGCGATCTCCCTCCCGATGGGCAGGAACCGCATGTCTTTTCCGGCTTTTTCGGCGCGAATGACATCCTCCAGCGGGGGGCGGCCGGTCGCGAAGCCCCGGAACACGCTCATGCGCGGGCATTTTCGCAGGGATTTGAACGCGCTTTGCAATTGTTCTGTCACAGCGCCGGCGCTATAGGGGCGTCCTACGACTTAAGGCGAGGAAGGCCGCTAATGGCGACGAATCAAGCAATGGCCAAGAAGGCCAAGGAAATCCGGCTCGATCCGGGCTACCGCCCGACCGACGCCGAGCCTTTCATGAACGACCGGCAGCGCGAGTATTTCCGACGCAAGCTGATCAACTGGAAGGAAGAAATCCTGCGCGATGCGGAGGATACGGTGACCGCGATGCAAAGCGACACAGAGGCACACCCTGACCTCGTCGACCGCGCCTCGTCGGAAGGCGACCGCGCCATCGAGTTGCGTGCCCGCGATCGCCAGCGCAAGCTGATCTCCAAGATCGACGCGGCCCTGGCGCGCATTGAGGACGGTTCCTACGGTTTCTGCGAGGAGACCGGCGAACCGATCGCCCTGCAGCGGCTGGATGCCCGTCCGATCGCCACGCTGTCACTTGAGGCGCAGGAGCGCCACGAGCGCCGCGAGAAGATTTATCGCGACGACTGAGCCGAGATTGCCGTGAAACCGGCGACCGCAGAGTCCGCGCGCAAGGTGCAGGCCATTCTCGGCCCGCGATTCACGGTGCTCGAATTCGAAGCCAGCACCCGGACGGCGGCGGAGGCCGCCGCCGCTATCGGCTGCACGCAAGAGCAGATCGCCAAGTCTTTGCTGTTTCGCTCCGATAGCGGAAGGCCCGTGCTGGTCATCGCCTCCGGTGCCGTGCGCGTTTCGGAGCGCAAGGTCGCCGCGCTGCTGGGCGAGGAGATTGGCCGGGCCGATGCGGCGTTCGTGCGGGCCATGACAGGCTTTGCCATTGGCGGGGTGCCGCCGGTGGGGCACGCCGTCACGCCCTGGGTGGCCATTGATGACACGCTTGCCCGGCTCGATACGATCTGGGCGGCGGCGGGCACGCCGAACGCGGTGTTCGCGCTGACGCCGGCCGATCTCGCGGCGCTGACCGGGGGAAGTTTCGCAGACGTCGCGGCCTGAGGCGCGGCGGATCAGAACGGCAGCAGGATGTCCATTACCTGCTGGCCGTAGCGCGGTTGCTGAACATCGGTGATCTGTCCGCGACCGCCGTAGGAAATGCGCGCCTGCGCGATCTTGGTGGAGTCGACGGCGTTGCCGGCCTCAATGTCTTCCGGTCGCACCACGCCGGCGACGACCAGTTCGCGCACTTCGAAATTGACGCGCACCTCCTGTTTGCCCTCGATGACGAGGTTGCCGTTCGGCAGGACCTGCGTCACCACGGCCGCGATGTCGGTCGCCAGTTGCTCCTGCCGCTTCACCGAGCCGGCGCCCTGACTGTTGGATGAGGACGATCCCTTCACCAGCGCCTCCGGCTTGACATTCTCGTCGAACACCTTGCTGAACTTGGTTTCGTAGCCAAACAGCCCCTCGACGCCGAGGTTCTCGCCGTTCTGGCGCGAACGCTGGGTCTGGTTGTCGATCTTGGCGCTGTCCGTGATCCGCACCTTGACGGTGAGCAGGTCGCCGATCTGGCTGGCGCGCTGATCCTTGAAAAAGGCACGCGATCCGGTGCGCCACAGCGAGTTCGACGCATGCACGCTGGGCTGAGGCATCGGCATGGGCATCTGCACCGGCTTGTAGCCGGGCTGGGCGACCGGGTTCTCGATGGCGCTCAACGGAGGGGGCTGGCCGATGTTCGCGATGCGGTCGATGCTGCCGCAGGCGGTCAGCGGCATCGCCGCCATCAGGGCCAGTCCTTTCCAGGGAAACCGGGGGACACAACAGGACTTCGGCATTGGCTTACTCGGCAGGGTGATGGCGGGCGCTGACGCGACCCGGCCCGATGACGATGGTCTCGATCGTGCGCTTGGATTGCAGGTTCTGAACCGCGACGATGGCGCCCTCGGCGCCGGCCGCCAGGGCCTTTCCGCGCAGCGACAGCGTCATTCCGGCCGATTCGTAGAGCACGGTGACGAGCTGGTTGCGTTCCACCATGTCTGGACGGACGACGTCCCCGTCCCGTAGCGGCTGGCCAACGCGCAAGGCCTTGCGGGCGACGAACCCGGTCAGGCGCGCGGGTTCGGTCAAGGCGCCGGCCGGGATGTCGCGCCGGCGACGCTGTTCAAGCCGCAGGTCCGACGCCTGGATCGTTTCGCCGCGCGGGATGTCGCGTGTCGGAACCGGGAGCGACAGCCGCGTGTCGTAGCTTCCGGAAAGACGGACCGGCTCTCCCGGCTGATCCGGAAGCACGAGATGGGCCTCGAACCGCTCCAGTCTGCGATCCAGCGTCACCACCTCGGTACGGATCTCGGCGGTGTTGATTGCGTCACGCGCGAGTTGCGGAGGCGGGGTGTCGAACCGCAGCGTCGCTTCGGTGAGGCTGGTGTCGCTGCGCCGGATGGCTTCCAGCACGCTCTGCTCGATCTCCTGTGCGCTGACCAGACGGGAGGGGCGCCGCACGACGACGGCCGTCAGGCCACGTGCGTCGATCGTTTCCAGACCGGCCTCGCGTCCGGCCTCGATGATCCGTTCTGCGCTGATCATGCCGCTCTTGCCGAGGTCCGGGGCGCGGAACAGTGGCGTGGCGGCCAAGGCTCCGGCATGCTCGACGATGTCGCCGAGGCGCACGACGCCTCCCTGGATGACGGCCGCCGGCTTCAGTGCGGGCGTCTGGGCAAAGGCCCCCGCGCAGGCAAGGGCGCAGACCATGGCGATGATCGAGCGTCTCATGTTCACTCCCTGCTAGCCGCGGAAGGCCTGTGAGGTGGCACTCAGCATCTGGTCTGCGGCCTGGACCACCTTGGCGTTGAGTTCGTAGGCGCGCTGGGCGGCGATCAGGGCGGAGATTTCCGTCACGGCATTGACGTTCGATTCCTCAAGGTAGCCTTGCTGAAGCGTGCCGAAGCCATCCGCGTTCGGATTGCCCGTGATGGCTGTGCCGGACCCCTGGGTTTCGACGAAGAGGTTGTCGCCGATGGATTCGAGGCCTGTCTTGTTGACGAAACGGGCGAGCTGGATCTGGCCCAGCTGCTGGGGCTGCACCTGGCCCGGAAGGGAAGCAGACACCACGCCCTGAGCGTTGATGCTGATGCCCTTGGCCGTATTGGGAACCGTGATCGCCGGGTCGAGCAGGTAGCCCTCTGCCGTCACCATGCGTCCATCCGCGTCGAGCTCGAACGAGCCGTCGCGGGTGTATCCCGTGCGGCCGTCCGGCAGTTGGACGCGGAAGTAGCCTTCGCCCCGGATGGCGAGGTCATAGGACTTTTCCGTTGGCGACAGGTTGCCCTGGCCCATGATGCGGGGCGTCGACACGGACTTGACACCCGAGCCCACATAGATGCCGGCGGGGACCGATGTGCCCTGATCGGAACTCGGGCTGCCGGCGCGCTTGTGCGTCTCGTAAAGCAGGTCCTGGAACTGCACCCGCATGCGCTTGAAGCCGGTGGTGCGCATGTTGGCGACGTTGTTGGAGATGACCTCGACGTTGAGTTCCTGGGCCATCATGCCGGTGGCGGCGGTTTGCAGGGCGCGCATGGTGTCCTCAGGCTGCTTCGGCGAGCTTGGTGATGGCGGAGCGGCGCAGGTCGTCACCGCGCTGCATGCTCTGGGCGAGCGAGGTATAGGCACGGCTGACTTCGATCATGCGCGAGATTTCGACCACCGGGCTGACGTTGGACTTTTCGAGGACGCCCGATTCGAGGCGAATTTCGGCGCTGGCCGGGCGGGGCGCCTCGCGTGCCGAGAACAGATTGCCCCCGATGTTCTCCAGCACCGACGGCCGCGTGAACGCCGCGAGCTTCAGGCGACCTCTCACGCCCTGCGCGGTGGAGACGGTTCCGTCTGCGGCGATCGCGATGTCCCGGTCCGCTGCGGTGAAAGCCAGCGGGCCCTGTTCGGCGAGAACCGCGTGGCCATCGCTCGTCACCAGTTCGCCGCGCGCGTCGAGCGAGAGCGCGCCGTTGCGGGTATAGCGTTCGCCGCTTGACGTGCGGACCACGAAGAACGCATCGCCCTTGATCGTCACGTCCAGCGGGTTGCCGGTGCGGTCCGCAGCACCCTGCGACAGGTCCAGCGTCGACCCCCGGTCGATGACAAAGGAGATCGCGCGGTCTGCGGGACGCAAGCTGTCGGCCCGCGCGCGCGGCGCCACGTGTTCGTTGAACATGCCGGATCGGCGCTTGAAACCGTTGGTTGCTGAATTGGCGACATTATTTGCGATCACATCCATCGCACGTTGCAGGGCTATGTGCCGCGAGAGGCTGATGGGAGCGATGTTCTCCATGTCCGTTCCTACCGTTCCGATCATTGGGCGTGACGAGCGAGACAGAGGCCAGCAATGCCCGTGCCAGCATGCAGTTCGTGATTTATTCCAATGATTACAGCTATTTGTCTGGAGCCTGATAGTCCAGGTCCCGATCTTCGTCGTGGCACTTCCGGACGGTGGCGGCAAAATCTGCCGGGTTCGGGCGTCGGTAACCATTTGCTAACCAATGCGCGGCAAGGTTCGAAAAACACGCACAGGTTGTATTTATGGCGAAGTCGAAGAAGGGTGATGACAAGCAGGCGGACGGCGAGAGCCCGCCGAAGGGGCGCAAGCTGCTGCTGATCGGCGCCGCGGTGGTCGTGCTCGCGGCCGGGGGCGGCGGCTTCTGGTGGTTCAAGCTGAAGCCGTCCGGCGCCAAGGCCGAGATGAAGAAGGTCGCGGTCTTCCTCGACCTGCCCGACATGACGGTCAACCTGGCGCAGGGCGCTGGCAACGAGCGCCAGAGCTTCCTCAAGCTCAAGGTTTCATTGGAGGTCGCGGATCAGAAGACGCTGGCCGAAATTCAGCCTGTGATGCCGCGCCTTCTCGACAATTTCCAGGTCTTCCTGCGCGAGCTGAAGGTCTCTGACCTCGAAGGGTCCGCCGGGCTCTATCGCCTGAAGGAAGAACTGGTGCGCCGCACCAACATCGCGGTGCATCCGGCCAAGGTGGAAGCGGTGCTGTTCAAGGACATTCTGGTGCAATAGGGCAGGCAATGCAGGACTTTTCCGGCAATACCGTACGCGCGGCCGAAGTTTCGGCTCCCTCGACTGTCCCCGTTCCCGGCAGTCAGCCGACCGCGAGGCCGGAACAGGCCGGCCGCGCCGGTGTCGCGTTGACGGATATTTGCGGCCGGGGCGAGCGGGCGCCGGTCGTTCTGCCGATGCTCGACCTGGCGCTCGACCGGGTGCCGGACATCCTCGGGCGACGCCTGTCCGGGGCCTGGAACGGGCGGGTTACCGCCGCAGCTTCCGGTCGCCGCGTCGCGCGGTTCGATGCGCTGGAAGCAGAGCTGAATGGTCTCAGGCTGGTCGGGCTGCTCCGCCATGCGGAGAACCCGGATTTCGGTCTGGTCGTTTTCCCGGCGCAGAGCGTTTGGCGGCTCATCGATTGCATGCTCGGCGGAAGCGGCGGCGATCTGGTGGATCGTCAGCGGTTTTCCCATCTTGAGCGATGCCTCATGCGTGCGCCGGTGGATCAGCTTCTGGCTGGTCTGGGCGAGGCTTTCGAACCGGTCGCACCAATCGGATTCGACTTCGTCGGCTGGGCGGAAGGCTTGGACGCCGCCAGGCCCGGCCGCATCGGTGATCCGGTTCTAATGCAGGAACTGACAATCACGCTGCCCAGGGGGGACGCCAGGTTCGATCTGCTGCTGCCGCTCAGCCTGTTCGAGCGGCATGTGGAAGCGCTGGCCGCACCGCATCCGGGTGAACGCCTCGGGCAAGACAGTCTCTGGAAGGACAGCCTTCTGGCCGAAGTGCGGCGTGCCACCGTCGAGATCGAAGCGGTTCTCTATGAAGGAACGGCGCCGGTTGGACGAATGCGGGCGTTGCAGCCCGGCGACAGCTACGCCTTCGGCCTGCCGCCGCAGACACTGCTGCGTCTTCGCGCCGGCGGTGTCGATCTGGCGCTGGGCCAGCTCGGTCGTTCTGGCTCGCTCGCCGCCGTCCGGTTCGAGACGCCGGTCGAAGCGACGACGGAGGCCAGGTCATGATGGCCGGGCTCTCCGTGGGGCTGATCATCGAGGCGCTGGTCGCCCTCCTGCTGGCCGTGTCGATCGGCTACTGCGTCGTGCTTGACCGGCGGCTCCAGCGCATCCGCCTCAATGAGGATGAGATGCGCCGCACCATCCTTGAACTTGGGGCGGCGACCGAGCGCGCGGAGCGCGCGATCGAGACCCTGCGTGATGCCGTGCATGATTGTGACCGTACGCTGGCGGACAGGCTGCGCCAGGCCGAACGGCAGTCTGGCGATCTCGTTCAACAAATACGGGCCGGAAGCGAGGTCCTGTCCCGGATCAGCCGCATCGTCGCGGTTGGAAAGGGCGGCGTTGCGGCATGACGGCCAGGCGACCGCGTCCACGTCTTCTGCCCGTCGTCATCGCGGCGGCGGCCAGCTTGCTGGCGCTGAAGACGCTCGGACTGGTGACGCAGGGAGGCTATGTCCTCGGGCCATCAGCCGAGCGCGAGCGCTTCGCGCGGGCGCTGACCGAGCCGCGCCGCAACTTCGATCCCGATCCAGAGCCGACGGGCGCAACGCCGGCCAAGAAGGACACCAAGGAACCGGCCAAGGATGCCGCGGCGAAGGACGCTCCCGCGCCGGCCAAGCCCGCCGATCCTTCCTCCCAGCCGTTGCCGCCGCCTGTGCCGGCGGCGGAACGGCAGGTTCTGGAAAAGCTCTCGGAGCGGCGCAGGCAACTGGATGACAGGGCGAAGGAACTCGATCTGCGCGAGCAGCTGCTCAAGTCGGCCGAGCAGAAGATCGAGGAAAGGCTCGGCGAACTGAAGGGTGGCGAAAAGCCTGCGGAGGACGGTGGTGCCCCAAAGGACAAGTCGGACGCGCCCTTCAAGTCGCTGGTCACGATCTATGAAGCGATGAAGCCGCGCGATGCCGCGAAAGTCTTCGAGCGGATGGAGCCGCGTGCGCTGGCGCCGCTGGTCTCCCAGATGAACCCTCGGAAGTTCTCGGAAATCCTGGCGCAGATGACACCGGAGTCCGCGGAAAAACTGACCCAGGCGTTGATGCGCCGCTCCGACCCGGCTCATGGCGGAGCACGCAGCCAGCCGGCTCACTCGTCCGAAACGCCGAAAAAGCCCGAGCTGGAAGAATTGCCGCGGCTGGAGCGGCAACCGAAGGGCACTTGAGAAGAGCGGACGCTACTTTCCTGGCGGCACCATTCCCGGAGCTGCCTCCGGCGCCTTTCCCAGGCCCTGACCTATTGAGTTCAGGGTGCTCGCCAGTTTTCCCCCCATAGAGTCAAGCGCCGGGATGACGGCGAGTGCCGAAAGTGCGGCGATCAGCCCATACTCGATGGCTGTCGCCCCGCCTTCGTCGGGCAGGAACCTGACAAGCTGTCGCCGGATGGCGCCGGGCGGACGCACGGACGTGAGGGCTTTCGCACACTTCATGGCGGCAATCTGCCAAAAATTCCCAAATCCAACCCTATCGGACGGCCACAAATGCGATCACTCCGGGTGACGTTCCGTTTACCCTGTTGGGAGGTTCAGCGTGTCGTCAAGGGAATGGCAACGCCACGGATGCAACCTCTAATAGAGTAACTCTAATAAATGCTTCTTGAAGTAGCGTGATGCGTTTGCTGGAAATCCGGTCCCGATGGCTTGCCCGCATGCAGGGCATGGCGGCCTGCGCGGCTTTCGTGCTGGTCGCGCTCACGACGTCCATCCGGGCGCAGGAAACGACGGCGAGCGTCAGCGCGCGCGACACTGGCGGATTCGGGCGCATAGAGTTTCTGTTCTCGCTGCCGACCGGTTTCACCGCGCGACTTTCCGGCAGCGTGCTCGTGGTCGAGTTCGACCGGCCCGTCGCGAGCAATCCGGAGAAATTGCCACTCGCCCTGCCGGGCTATCTTGCGGCGGCGCGGCTGGACCCCGAGCGCCGGTCGATGCGGTTCGCGCTCACGCGGCCGGCGCGCATCGATGTGAAGGAAGCTGCGGAACGGGTTTTCCTCGACCTGTTGCCCACGACCTGGACCGGACCGCCACCGCCCATGCCGGCTGATGTCGTGCGCGAACTCGCACGGCGTGCCCGGGAAGCGCAAGCTGCCATTCGCGCGGCGGAAACCCGCACCGCCGCCCAAATCCGCCACGCCGTGTCGGTCCGGCTGGCGATGCGGGAGGAAGGGCCTCGCATCGTGTTCGAGTCTCCCGAGGCGGGCGATGCCCGGCTGGATCACAACGGCAGCGACCTGCGCATCCGGTTCCCGCCCGGCGCCGCACTCAATGAGGCCGCTCTCCGCGCATTGCTGAGCGAACTCGCGACCGACATTCGCGTGGAGGATGGACGAGAGGGGCCCGTTGCATTCCTCCGGCTGCGCCAGAACAGGCAGTCGCGCACGCTGGCTGAAGAGGGGGCCTTCTTTGTCGACCTCGTGGCCGACGCGCCGGCTGCCGGTCCTGTGCCCCGCGTTGAAGCGACTGTCCAGGAGGCGAAACCGGTGCCCGCGCCGCCGCCTCGGAAACGATGACCAAGGTGCTCTATCCCA
>DAOMXN010000088.1:0-9104 GCA_035437025.1 Beijerinckiaceae bacterium
ATTTCGGCCAGCACCTTGAGGAGACGCTCGCCGCCGATGTCGCCCGCGCCAGGGCGGACGATGCGCTCGCCATCGATGCAGCGCTGACGCCGGCTTCGGCGAGCGTGTCACTCCTGCAGGAGATCGAGCGCGCCGGCCCGTTCGGACAGGGCAATCCGGAGCCGGTCTTCGCCTTTCCGGCGCTGCGCCTGGTCGATCTGTTCGAGGTTGGTCAGGGGCACCTCAAACTGCGCCTCCAGTCGGGCGATGGCGCGCGACTCTCCGCCGTTGCCTTTCGCTCGGCGCAGGCACCGCTGGGCGCGGCGCTGCAAAGGGCGAAGGGGAATTCGGTGCATGTCGCAGGCCATCTGGCGGTGGACCGCTGGGGCGGACGGGAAAGCGTGGAACTGCGCCTCACCGACGCCGCCGCGGTCCAGGTCAGGCGGGGCTGAAGGGGCAGCCGGGCGCACGCGACAGGGGTGCTCCGCTCCCTCGAAAATCGCTTCCATTCAGGCTTGCCCGACCGGCGCCCTGAGGCTATAGGGGCGTCTCGCCGCTGCAGCGCGGTCGGCCGCGCGCCCTTCGTCTATCGGTTAGGACCCCAGATTTTCAATCTGGTAAGACGGGTTCGACTCCCGTAGGGCGCGCCATCGCTTCTATACCGCCGGAATCCAGCCCTAACACCTTGAACGGCAAGGTGGTTTTTGGGGTACGAAACCCGTCCTTCGGACAGTACGCCAGACGCCCGGCAATGGTCAGCCGCAGCACGAGCCTGCGATAGTCCGGTTTCCGCAAAACACCAGATTTTTGAAGGGCTTGCGAGGAACTGCATGGCGCGTTCGAACACCTCCTCAAAGGTGCCATGCCGCTGGGTGCTTGCAGCGCGCCTTTCGTCAGCGGGGATGACCGTGGCGGACGTGGCTACCGGGACAAGACTTGCCGTGGCGCCGGCAAGCTCTCGACGTCCAAGTCCGTGCCGCGAGGGACCGGCGGGCTTTCCCACTGCCCGGCATGTCGGAATAATGCTGGGTATCTGCCGGAAAACTCCTCGATTTCGGTCGCCGCCTTTGCCACTCTTGCTGAACAAGTTGGGGGTGCGTCGAGATGAGGTTTTCCGCTTTTTCCGTCATCGAGCAGGGCCTGAAGGGCAATCGCGGTTGGCCCGAGCAATGGCGCTCGCCGGAACCCAGGGCGTCCTATGACGCCGTCATTGTCGGCGCGGGCGGGCATGGCCTCGCCACCGCCTACTACCTGGCGAAAGAGCACAGCATGCGCAACATCGCCGTTGTTGAGAAGGGCTGGCTCGGCGGCGGGAATACCGGCCGCAACACGACGGTGGTGCGCTCCAATTATCTTTGGGAGGAATCCGAGGCGATCTACGAACATGCGATGAAGCTGTGGGAGGGCTTGAGCCACGAGCTCAACTACAACGTCATGTACTCGCCCCGTGGTGTCATGATGCTGGCGCACAACATCCACGATGAACAGGTGCTCAAGCGCCATGTCCATGCGAACCGGCTCGCCGGCATCGACAGTGAATGGCTGACCCCGGAGCAGGCGAAGGCATTCTGCCCCCTGCTGAATATCGAGAAGAATGTACGCTACCCGGTCACCGGCGCCACGCTCCAGCGGCGCGGCGGAACGGCGCGGCACGATGCTGTTGCGTGGGGCTATGCGCGCGGCGCGGATCGCCTTGGCGTCGACATCATCCAGAACTGCGAGGTGACGGGAATCCGCCGCGACGCGTCGGGCGCGGTTTCGGGCGTCGAGACGGCGAAGGGATTCATCGCCACACGGCGCATCGGCGTGGTCGCGGCCGGCAACACTTCGGTGCTGATGGGCATGGCGGACGTGCGCATGCCGCTGGAGAGCTATCCCCTGCAGGCGCTGGTGTCGGAACCGGTCAAGCCGATCATGTCTTGCGTCGCCATGTCGAACACGGTGCACGCCTACATGTCGCAATCCGACAAGGGCGAACTCGTCATCGGCGCGGGCACGGACGTCTACACGTCGTATTCTCAAACCGGGGCCCTTCACATCGCGAACCATACGCTGGAAGCGATCTGCGAGCTGTTTCCGGCGGTGCGGCGTCTCAGGATGTTGCGCAACTGGGGCGGCATCGTCGACGTCACGCCCGATCGCTCGCCGATCATCGGCAAGACGCCAGTGCCGGGGCTGTTCGTCAATTGCGGCTGGGGAACCGGCGGCTTCAAGGCGACGCCCGGGTCGGGTCATGTCTTCGCCCATCTGGTGGCGAAAGGCGAACCGGAGGCTATCGCAGCGCCGTTCTCGCTCGATCGCTTCCGAACGGGTCGCCTGATCGATGAGGCCGCCGCTGCGGCCGTAGCGCATTGAGGAGGGAGCGATGCTGCTGATCCATTGCCCCTATTGCGAGATGGAACGCCCCGAAATCGAATTCCGCTATGCCGGCGAGGCACATCTTGCCCGCCCGGATAATCCGGATGACGCGACCTGGGCTGAGTTCCTCTATCTCCGGACCAATCCACGCGGGATGCATGCCGAGCGCTGGCGCCACATCCATGGCTGCGGGCGCTACTTCAATTGCCTGCGCGACACGGTGAGCGATCGCATTGCGGAAACCTACAAGGCCGGTGAGGCGCGGCCGACCACCCTGTCCGGTAAAGGTGCGGCATGAGCGAGGCCTTCCGCCTTCCCGGCGCCGATGGGTGTCCGATACGCTTTGTTTTTGACGGTATGCCCTATCAGGGCCGTGAGGGCGATACGCTTGCCTCGGCGCTGCTGGCCAATGGCGTGCATCTCGTCGGGCGCTCGTACAAGTACCACCGCCCGCGCGGCATCCTGACGGCAGGCGCGGAGGAACCCAACGCGCTGGTGGCGATGATGCGCGGGCCGGGGCGCATGACGCCGAACCTGCGCGCCACGCAGATCGAAATTTTCGATGGGCTTGAGGTGCGCAGCCAGAACGCCTGGCCCTCGCTCGCCCTCGATGCGGGCGCGATCAACGACATTGCCGGCAAGTTCTTTTCCGCCGGCTTCTACTACAAGACGTTCATGGGTCCGAAGGTAGCCGGGAGCGGGCTTTGGACCAGGGTCTTCGAACCCATCGTCCGGCAAGCGGCAGGTCTTGGTGCGCGCACCAGCGAGCCCGACCCGGATCGCTATGCCCAGTTCCACGAGCACTGCGACGTGCTGATCTGCGGTGGCGGACCGGCGGGCATCGCGGCGGCTCTGGCGGCGGGAGCCAGCGGCAAGGACGTGGTCCTGTGTGACGAACAGGCCGCGTTCGGTGGCGGCCTGCTGCACGAAACCCGCGCCACCATTGACGGAAAGCCAACACGCCAGTGGCTGGCCGAGGCGCTTGCCGCGCTCAGGGCCATGCCGAACGTTCGGCTGATGCCGCGCACGCAGGCGTTCGGCTATTATGCCCAGAATTTCATCGCATTGTCAGAGCGCGTGGCGGATCATCTCGCAACCGATCATCCGGTGCGGGAGCGGCTTTGGCAGGTGCGGGCGAAGGAGGTCGTCATTGCCACCGGCGCCATAGAACGGCCGCTGGTGTTCTCCGGCAATGATCGGCCCGGCGTGATGCTGGCAGAGGCCGCGCGGATCTATCTCAACCGGTACGGGGTGAAGGTCGGCACCCGAGTGGTTCTGGTCACGGCGCATGACAGTGCCTATCGCGCGGCACTCGATCTCAAGGCGGCCGGTGTCACCATTGCCGCCATCGCCGACCTCAGATCCGATCCGGCAGGCGAACTGGTCGAGGCCGCGCGTGCGGCAGGGCTGCCCCTGATCGCTGATGCGCGCGTCGCCGGAACGAAGGGCCGGCTGCGGGTATCGAAGGTCGGCATCGCCGCAGGCGTTGGCGCAACCCGGTGGATCGGCTGCGACTGCCTGCTGATGTCCGGCGGCTGGACACCGAGCGTGCATCTTTATTCGCAGTCGCGCGGCAAGGTCGTCTGGCATGAGGACCGCCAGATGTTCCTGCCCGGAGCCTCGGTGCAGGCCGAGCGATCGGCGGGGGCCTGCAAGGGCACGTTCGCTCTTGCCACTGTGCTGGCAGAGGGACAACAGGCCGGCGCCGCTGCTGCGGGGACCTCGAGCCCGTCCATCACATACGTCGTCGCCGGTGATCCGCCCCAATCGGGTGGCCATCTTGGCCGCGTCAAGGCGGCGGATGGCGCCAGCGGCAAGGCCTTCGTCGATTTCCAGAACGACGTGAAGGCCGACGATATCGACCTTGCCGTGCAGGAGGGCATGCGCTCGATCGAACACGTCAAGCGCTACACCACGACCGGCATGGCTACCGATCAGGGCAAGACCTCGAACCTGAATGCGCTCGCCATCGCAGCCGAAAAGCTCGGCAAGTCCGTTCCCGAGGTCGGACTGACCACGTTCCGCCAACCCTACACGCCAGTCAGCTTCGGAGCCTTCGCCGGCGCCAACCGAGGCGAGCTGTTCGATCCGCTGCGCCGGACGCCAACCCACGCATGGGCGGAAGAGAGCGGAGCGGTGTTCGAGGACTTCGGCCTTTGGAAGCGCGCGCGGTATTTCCCGCGCGCCGGCGAGGACATGCACGCGGCAGTTCACCGCGAATGCACGCAAGCCCGCAAGAGCGCCGGCGTCTTCGACGCCTCCACCCTCGGCAAGATCGAGGTGGTGGGGCCTGATTCGGCGGCGTTTCTGGAGATGCTCTACACCAACCCCTGGGCGAAGCTCGAACCCGGTCGCTGCCGCTACGGGCTGATGCTGAACGAAGCCGGCTTCGTGATGGATGACGGCGTCATCGCCCGTCTGGCGGCGGACCGCTTCCACGTCACGACGACCACCGGCGGCGCACCCCGCGTGCTGCATCACATGGAGGATTATCTCCAGACCGAATTCCCAGATCTCAGGGTCTGGCTCACCTCCACCACCGAACAATGGGCGGTGATCGCGGTGCAGGGGCCGAAGGCGCGCGAGATTGTTGCGCCGCTGGTTGAGGGCTTCGACATTGCCCACGAAGCCATGCCGCACATGTCGATCCGCGAAGGCCGGGTCTGCGGCATCCCCGCGCGGGTCATGCGCGTCAGCTTCACCGGCGAACTCGGCTACGAGATCAATGTGCCGGCCGATTTTGGCCGCTCGGTCTGGGAAGCCGTCTGGGCCGAAGGCAGGAAGCACGACGCTGTCGCCTACGGCACGGAAGCCATGCATGTGATGCGCGCCGAAAAGGGCCACATTATCGTCGGGCAGGAAACGGACGGCACGGTGACGCCGGACGATCTTTGCCTCGGCTGGGCCATCGGCAAGGCCAAGAAGGACTTTATCGGCAAGCGTTCTCTGGTCCGCCCGGACATGGTGGCGCCGGGCCGCAAGCAGCTCGTCGGATTGCTGACCGTCAACCCCGAAACGGTGCTGGAGGAGGGGGCGCAGATCACCGCGACCGCGACACCCAAGGTGGGCGAGGCCGCGCAAGGTCATGTCACGTCCGCCTATGACAGCCCGGCGCTTGGCCGGTCGATCGCGCTGGCGCTGGTGGCCGATGGTCGCAAACGCAAGGGACAGACCCTGCACGTCCCCATGCCGGGAGGCGCGATTGCCGTGACCGTGGTCGATCCCGTGTTTTTCGATCCCAAGGGAGACAGGCTCAATGTCTGACCGGATGCTCGCCAGCCGCCGCGGCGTTCTTGACGGCCTCTTCCTGCCGAAGGGCGAGGAATTTTCCCTGACGCCGGCCCCCGATGCCGCGCGCTTCACCCTGCGCGGCAGTCCGCAGGCTGCAAGAGCCTTTGGCCCGGCGCCCCCGCAGGTGCTGCGCGCGACATCGAAGGGCGAGCGCCTGGCGCTCTGGCTTGGTCCGGACGAGATCCTGCTGATCGCGCCGGGCGAGGATGCCGGGGCGGTCCAAACAGAACTTGAGCACAAGCTTGCGGGTGAGCCGCATGCGCTGGTCGATGTCTCGCATCGGCAGATCGGACTGGTGCTGGAAGGGCGGCTCGCGGCGCGCTGCCTGTCCGCCGGTTGCCCGCTCGATCTCCGTCTCTCCGCCTTCCCGGTCGGCATGGCCACGCGGACGATTTTCCTCAAGGCCGAAATCGTGCTGTTTCGGCAGGAGGACCAGCGCTTCCATGTCGAGGTCTGGCGCTCCTTCGCGCCCTATCTGATCGGGCACCTCGGTGAGGCCTTGATTGGCGCTACAGGTCTTTGAAACAGTTCAAGAAGCCGCCAACGCCTTCATCGCGGCGCCGAGGCCGCAGCGTCGCATCTGATGCCTTGACGCCGAGCATGTTAGGCCGCGCGCCAAACCGCGTCGGCCGGCCATGCGCGCAATGCCCCGGCCAGGTCGGGCCGGCTCTACATCCGCCAGAGTTCAATCCCGTCCGGCTGTGATGCCAGATCAAGCCGTGCTTTCACATCGAAGACGATGCCTTTCCCGCCGTTCAGCCGGTCGCGGACGAGCTTCCAGCCGTCGGCGAGATACTCGCGGTGCGGCACGGCCAGAATCACGGCATCTGCCGGCTCCAGTGCCGACATGGCCGTCAGGTCCACCGCATACTCGTGCCGGACTTCATCCGGGTCCGCATGGGCGTCGTGGATTTGCACGGTCACGCCAGCTGCCTTCAGGCCGGCGATCACATCGATCACCTTGGAGTTGCGCACATCCGGCACGTCTTCCTTGAAGGTCAGTCCGAGCACGGTCACGACCGGGCGCGAAACCGAACTGCGCATCAGCCTGCGAACGCATTCCTTGGCGATCCGGGCGCCGACACCGTCATTGATTCGCCGGCCGGCGAGAATGACCTCAGGATGATACCCGGCGATCTCGGCGCGGTGCGTCAGATAGTAGGGGTCGACGCCGATGCAGTGACCGCCGACCAGACCTGGCGTGAACGGCATGAAATTCCATTTGGTTCCCGCCGCCGCGAGCACCGAAGCCGTGTCGATGTCGAGCAGTTCGAAAATGCACGACAATTCGTTCATCAGCGCGATGTTGAGGTCCCGCTGCGTGTTCTCGATCACCTTCGCGGCCTCGGCCACCTTGATGCTCTGTGCCTCGAAAATGCCGGCCTTGACGACCGATCCGTAGACGGCCGAGACAATCCGCAGCGTCGCGGCATCCTGAGCCGAAACCACCTTGCGAATGGTCTCGAAACGATGGTTCTTGTCACCCGGATTGATGCGCTCGGGGCTGTAGCCCACCGTGAAGTCGACCCCGGCCTTCAGCCCGGAACTCTGTTCGAGAATCGGAACGCAGAATTCCTCCGTCGCGCCGGGATAGACGGTCGACTCGTAGACGACGATGCCGCCCTTGCGCAGCGCCTTGCCGATGGTGGCGGATGCTTTGCCCAGCGCCGTCAGGTCCGGTCGACGCGCCGCATCGATTGGCGTGGGCACGGTTACGATGAAGAAGTCGGCCTCCCGGAGGACATCCGGCTGGTCCGAATACGCAATCTTCGCTTCCGCGAGTTCGGCCTCTTCCACCTCGCAGGTCGAGTCCTTGCCGGCTTTCAGTTCCGCAATGCGCCGCGGGTTGACATCGAACCCGATTGTCGGGCTGCCGGAGCGGCCGAACGCGACCGCGACCGGCAGTCCGACGTAGCCGAGTCCAATGACGGCAATGCGGCGTCCATGCGCGGACGGCGAGATCTGAGAAGATGCACTGACCATAACGTTTACGACCAACTTGGCTTGTAGGGCATTGAAAAGCTGCTTGCCTATGCCGGTCGGGCCGGAAGCAAGTCAACCCCTGCAAGCATGCGCCGGGCCATGCGTGCCGCGAGTTGACCTGAACTGGCATGCGGCATAGGGAGCTACCATGATCCGGATCGAACCCGCCCGAATTCGCCGTTCTTCCGATGCGGCGCCCGGCACTCTGGCAGCCAGATAGGCCAAACCATGTGCGGGATTACGGGATTCATCGACGTTTCGCGATCTCTGGATGCGCAGGCGCTGGAAGGCATCGCCCGCGACATGGCCGGTGCGATGCCCCACCGCGGCCCGGACGATGATGGCACGCTGGCTGTTGCCGAGCACGGCGTCGCGTTCGGATTTCGGCGTCTGGCCATTATCGATCTGACACCCGCGGGCCACCAGCCCATGACATCCGGCGACGGACGCTGGTCCATTGTATACAACGGCGAAATCTACAACGCCGAGGACATGCGCCCGCCGCTCGTCGCCCGTGGCGTCCGTTTCCGCGGGCATTCCGACACCGAGGTGCTGCTGGAGAGCTTCTCGGCATTCGGCGTCGAGGCGACCCTTACGGGCGCGATCGGCATGTTCGCGATGGCTGTGCATGACCGGGAGCGGGGGGAAACCTGGTTCGCGCGTGATCGCCTGGGCAAGAAGCCGCTCTATATCGGGCGCTTCGGCAAGACTTTCATGTTCGGTTCGGAGCTGCGCTGCCTGCGCGCCCATCCCGACTTTCGCGCCGAACTCGACGAAACGGCCATCGCGTCCTACGCCCGCTTCGGCTACATCCCCCATCCGCTGTGCATCTATCGCGGCGTGACCCAGCTGGCGCCGGGAGGCCTGGCGCGTCTGTCCCGCGAGGGTGACCTCAAGGTCGGACACTATTGGGATCCCGCGGGCGCAGCCGCCAACGCCAAGCAGCAGGGCTTCTCCGGCTCGCCGGAGGAAGCCGTCGAGGAGCTCGACAGGCTGCTTCGCGATGCCGTCGGACGACGGATGGTTTCGGATGTCCCGTTGGGCGCATTCCTGTCCGGCGGTATCGATTCTTCCGTGGTCGTGGCGCTCATGCAGGCGCAATCCGCCCGGCCGGTGAAAACGTTCTCCATCGGCTTCCATGTCGACGGTTTCGACGAAGCGCCGCATGCCAAGGCGGTCGCCACGCATTTGGGCACGGAGCATCATGAGCTCTACGTCCAGCCCCAGGATGCGCTCGACGTCGTGCCGATGCTGCCCACGATGTACGACGAACCGTTTTCGGATTCGTCACAGATACCGACCTACCTCGTATCCCGCATGGCCCGGGAGCACGTCACGGTGGCGCTTTCCGGCGACGGCGGCGACGAATCCTTCGCGGGCTATACGCGGTACCGCCAGATCGGGGCGCTGTTCGGCGATCAGGGGCCTGCATCGGGAGCGGCCACGCTGCTTGCGCGCCTGGCCGGAGGCCTGTCGGCGCCGCTGGGTCGGCG
>DAOMXN010000089.1:0-8982 GCA_035437025.1 Beijerinckiaceae bacterium
CCACTGGCCGCCTGAAGCCTAGCCGTGCGCGTCCAGCCAGGCCTCGGCCATCGGCGTCAGTGCCGCATGGGCCGTGTCGAACAGGCGCCGAGCGGCGCTGCCTGGCCAGGGGGCGGGGAGCGCCTCGACCGGCAGGAATGGATCGCGCAGGAGCACGCGTCGGAACTCGTGGACCAGCAGGATGCGGGCGAGGATGCTCTCTGCGGAATCCAGACGCGCCGTGGCAATGCCGTCGAAATTCCGCACGAACAGGTCATAGGAAGCCGCGATCTCCGCCACCGGCCATAATCTCGCCGCGAGAGGCCCAATGTCCGAGCGCGGACGCGCATCGAGGATGGTGAGTTCGGGTTCACCGAACGCCGCGTCCTCCCGATGGTGCGGGCGCATATAGACATTTGCTGCGATGGCCCGGTAGCGCAGGCTGGCAATCCTGGTCCGGAGCGCAGTGGAGCCATCCAATGTATCCAACAGGGCGAGGTCCCACCCTCCGTCCGGCTGGGGCAACCTTCGGCCATAGATGAGATCGGCGGCTGAGCCAAAGTCCCGGCGCTCGGCCTCCGTCAGGCGATAGAAGGATGCGCGCCCTTCGCGGCTTCGCTGGACAAAGCCCTTCGCGACCAGCCGTGACAAGGCCGTTCGCACCAGACCGGCCTCCACATCGGCCAGGCTACAGAAGTCGGAAATCACGCCGGCGCGCACAAGGCCCCCGCGCGGTAGGATCGCATCCCCCAGAAAGGTGATGATAAGCGACCATATGCGCGGCGGCGTACGCGCATGAAAAGCGGCGAGAGGCCGCGCAAGCGCAGGATGATGCGGCTGATCGAGCATCAAACCGGCCTAAGCCCGGCCGCCGCCAAGTCAAGAGCGCCGTGGTGCGGCCGAACCGCCTCCAGGGACAAAACCGGCAAGCCGGGCGTTGACGCGACGGCGTTCCTCATCACTAAGGTCCCGCCACCGCGTGATTTCGCGCAGCGTCCGCCCGCAGCCGAGACAGGCACGCCCCTGCGGATCGAGCCGGCAGGCGCCGATGCACGGGCTTTCGGTGGAAACGTGCTGCATGACCTACTCGGGATTGTTTCGACACGCGCCCGCTGCTACCGCACGCTAGACCAACAGGGCAAGCGAGGCAGCATGGCGACCCTCCGCGCGGGTGACAAGCGGTTCGAATTCGATCTTGTTGTCTTCGACAAGGATGGCACTCTGGTCGACTTCGACCGCCTCTGGGCGTTCAAGATGCGCCGCGCCATCGAGGTTCTAGTCAAGGAGACCGGTCTGGACGCTTCATCCACTGCCCGCCTACTGCGGCTGATCGGCGTCGATCCCGAGACGCTGAAGGTGGTGCCGGAGAGCCCGTTGGCCGTAACGACCTTGCCCAAGATCGGCGTGGTGGCCACGGTTGGCCTGCATCAGGCAGGATTTGCCTGGCATGCGGCGGAAGCGGTAGTGCATCGCGTGTTCATGCCGGCGATCGAAGCTTCTCCCGCGCCGGAGGACCTCGAGCCGATCGGTCCCGTCCGTCCGCTGATGCAGGCCATCGCCGCGCAGGGCGCCCGGATCGCCATCCTGACGAGCGACGACCGACGCGCGACGGAGGAGTCCCTGCCGTTGCTAGGCATCGACGCGCTTGTCGACGCGATGGTCTGCGGTGACGATCCGCTGCCGAGCAAGCCCGCGCCCGATGGCTTGCTGAAACTTGCCCGTGACCTGCAGGTACCGCCCGGGCGCGTGCTGATGATCGGCGATTCCGCCGCCGACATGCGCACCGGACGCAACGCCGGAGTGGCAGGATGCATCGCCGTCCTGTCGGGCACTGGCCGACGCGAGGATCTGGCGGCGCTGGCAGACGTCGTCATCACCGACATCTCGGACATCGGCATCGCCTGACGAGCGGCCGGGCAAACCTATCGCTGCCGTGAGCCCGACCGATACGCGGCCAGCAAGATCAGGCCCGCGAACAGCAGGGCAAATATCGCCTGCCAGTTCTCGGCTGCCGCGAGGCCGGCAGCGGCGGCAATGGAAATCGACACGAATGCCTCGGCGAAGGTCGCAAAACGTGACGACGTCTGGCGCCTGCGGAACTGGGACCGTCGCGCCTGCGCGCGGAAGAAGAACTGCACCGCCGTCGCGCCCGCGGCCGCCATGCCGCAGGCAAGCAGCGTCACCAGCGCGATGAACGGCGAGGCCACGGCCAGAGCCACGACGAGCGGCAAGACGGCGAGGGCCACGACACCGAGCACGGCCTCGATCTTGGCCCGCGTCACCGCTCCGGGTGTGACCGGCGCCGTCGCCACCAGTTCGGGGGCATCCTCGCCGGAGATCGCCAGCCAGGCCAGGCCACCGGCCAGCTGACCGGCCGCCATCACAATAACCGGAGCCAGAACCACCAGGGCGTCTGCCTTGTCACCGAACTTGCGCCAGAGCAGCAGCGCCGGAGGCAGCAGGTACAAGAGCTGCATCAGGCTCTGGCTGACCAGCCAGGGATCGCGACGGAGCAGCAGCCACTCCTTGTGCCGCAGGGCGCGCGCCACCGAGAGAGGCCTGAAGTCGAGGCCGCTTGCACGCTGCACAGTGCGCAGATGCGAGATGCCGGAAGCGGCGATGACATTGTCGGCAAAGCGGCCCGCCGTCGCGGCGATTGTCAGGGCGAGAACCGTGAAGGCGACGGTCAACAGCGCGAGCATCAACCCGATGTCGCCGAGGGCGGCGCGTGCGGGCAACCAGAGCATGCTTTCGATTCCCGGCGCGGCCTCCACCCATTCCGGCGCCAGGAAAACCGCCACCCGCGATAGGTTCCCGTAGGAGACGATGGCGAAGGCCTGAACGCCGATCACGAAGCCGGCGCCGACAACCGCAGCGACGACCTGCGCGACGAGACGCGTGCGTTTGGCCCCCAGCAGGCGGAACAGGCCTGTCGTCAACAGCACGGCGAAGGCCGTGGACAGCAGCGCCAGCGCGACCACCACGCCATAGGCCGCGAGCATCTGCGGCCCGAAGCGCCAGGCCAGTATGTTGACGAACGGCCCCACAAGCAGCACAGCAAGAAGCGCGGTGCCGAAGGCCGTCGCGCCGATACGCAGGCCGAAAACCGTGCGTCCCGAAGCGGGCGAAGACAAGATCAGATCGAGGTCGGACCGCGAGTAGAAGGCGCGCGTGACCGATTCCATGCCCTGGGACAGCATCAGCGTCCAGGTCAAGCCGGCCGAGCCGGTCATGACGAGGAAGGTCGCGACATCGCTGCCGATGGAATCAACGTAGGGTGTGATCAGGCGATCGGCGATGCGATGCAGGATCGCCGCGAACACCACCAGCGCGAGGGCAATCCAGCGCAGGCGTCCTGGCTTGCCGGCCGTCGCCATGGCCAGCCAGTCGCGCCAGGCCAGGCGCGCCTCGTGACGGGCGAACCAGGCGAGCGTCGCGGCGCTCACGCCGCCAGGTCCTGCGGCGCGCGCACGATTTCGAGGAAAATGTCCTCAAGGCTGGAGCCGCTCTCGCCGACATGGGACCGCAACTCCTCCAGGGTGCCCTCGGCAACCAGCCGGCCGCGCGCAATCACGCCGATGCGCTCCGCCATGCGCTCCGCCACTTCGAGGATATGCGTGGTCATGATGATCGTGGCTCCGCTGCGCACGCGCTGCAACAGCACGTCCTTCACCTGCCGCGCCGACCCTGCATCGAGGCCGGTGAGCGGCTCGTCGAGAATGATCAGACGCGGCTCGTGCACCAGCGCGCCCGCCAGCGCCACCTTCTGGCGCATACCCTTGGAGAACCCCTCGCAGCGTTCATGCGCGTGCGGTTCGAGGCCCAGCACGGCGATCAACTCCTGCGAGCGCGCCTGCGCAATGGCCGGTTCGACCTGCCAGAGGCCGGCCACGAAAGCGAGGTATTCGAACGGCGTCAGCTTGTCGTAGATCATCGGCTCGTCCGAAACCCAGGCCGTGATCCGCTTGGCTTCCACGGGCAGGCGCAACGCATCGACCCCGAATATGGCGATGTCACCGCGGTCCGGGCGCAGCAGACCGGCAACCATCCGCAAGGTCGTCGTCTTTCCAGCCCCGTTCGGACCAAGCAGTGCGTAGAACTCCCCGGCCCGGACCGTCAGGTCGAGACCGTCCACCGCAGGCCGGTCAAAGGACTTTGCCAGATTTCGGATGGAAAGCGCATCCGCCATGCTCTGCTCCCGAAAAAGAGCGGCGAGCGTCTCACAGCCCGGTTGCGGCGGCGTAAACAGGCATGGTGAAGACGACCGCAACGCGATCAACGAGCGCGCACCCGGCTACTCCGCGGCCGCTGCCCTGACCTGCGCGAGATTGTCCAGGCTATCGATGATCTGCGTCGACAACGCATCGACGATACTCGCATCGGCATGTTTCGAGCGCATGAGCGCGATGCGGACCTCCGGCAGCGGCGCGAATCCCTCGCTTGGCAGCAGGACGCGCATGCCAGGACGGATCGCACTTTCCGGCAGGACACCGACAGCGAGGCCGGACAGCACGGCAGCACCGACAGCGGACGAATTCCAGCTGGCATACAGCACGCGATAGCTGCGGCCGACGGCATCGAGGCGCTCGGTCGCCGCCTGACGCCAGCCGCAGGTCGGCCGTCCGAGCGCCAGCGGCAACGGTGTCTCCTCATGCACGGAGTGGCGCGCGGATGTCACCCACAGCAGCCGCTCATGGCGGACGACCTCGCCAGATTCCAGCGTTTTCGACAGGGTGACGATCGCCAGATCGATGTCGCCGCCCAGCAACCGATCAACGAGCATCGGCGTCGGCTCACACACCACCGTCACCTCGACGCGAGGGTTGGAACGGGTAAATCGCGCCAGAATTTCCGGCAGATAGCGGTCGGCGTAATCATCCGGTACACCAAGTCGGACCCGGCCTGACAGGACCGCATCCGAAAAGGTTGCGACGCACTCGCTGCTCAGTCCGACAATGCGACGAGCGTAGCTCAGCAGCCGGTCCCCATCCTCGTTCAGCCGCGCGCCTCGTCCCTCCTTGTGGAAAATCGGACGCCCAAGTTGCTCTTCCAGCCGCTTCATCTGCATCGAAACGGCGGATTGCGTCTTGAAGACCTTCTCGGCAGCGCGCGTGAAGGAACCGGTGTCGGCAATGGCAATGAGCGACCGCAACTGATCGATGTCCAGAAGGTGCATCGCCGCCTCATTCATTCCAATGGTTCATGATAACGATGAAAAACATTCGTTATCATCATTATCGATGATAGTTTATAAGAAAATCATGGATTGCTGCTGATGGCAATCCATTCCTCAATCATCACCCGACATGGAGGATCCAATGTCTTACACCGTTGCCGATCTCCGGCTTCCGCTTGTCTCCGCCGCAGCGGAGATTCTGCGCACGGTTGTTAGCCGGTCTTCCAGGATCTTGAAAAACCTGCGCAACCGACGCGAAGTTCATGCGCTCGCCCGGTGCGACGAGCACCTGCTCAAGGACATGGGCCTGACGCCTTCAGACATCACGGCGGCGCTGGACCGGCCATGGAACGTTGATCCTTCGACACACCTGACGAGGGTCGCGGCCGGCCGAACCCGAAACTCCCCGAGGCCCTGAGTGCAGCGGCGCCCTCTCCCCGGCGCCACTGGTCAGGACTGAAGCGCGGCCCTGTTCTGGCCGCGCTTCCTTTTCAGCGCTTTTGCGCCTTCAGGATTTCATCAAAGATGTTCTGGAGTCCAGACATCTGCGCTTCCTGTACGGTCTGGCCGGTTTCGAACATGCCTTTCAGGATGTCGATGCCGGAGGTGATCGGGTCTGCCTGCTGTTGTGGCTGTGGCCGCGCCTGTCCGCCGGTCAATCCGCCGAGAACCTGGCCAAGGATGCCCCCGAGCAGATCGCCCATCGGGTCCTGCCCCTGTCGCGGGGCCGTTGCCTGTCCAAGGCCGCCCTTCAGGACCTGTTCGATAATGCCGCCGAGGCCATTGTTCATCGCCCCCTTGAACAGGCCGCCGAGAATGATGGACGCGATCATCGGCAACATCTTCTGCAGCACCGTGTTGCCAATGCCGGTCAGGGCGGCGGCCTGCTGAACCACCTGCGCCTGCACCTCCTTGCTCGCCTGCTGCGTACCCCCAAAAATCTGGGTCATGAATTCCTTGCCGGAATTCAGCATCTGCTTGCTGGCAGCAGCCGTGGGATCCTCGAAAGCAGCCTCGCCGGTTCCAGACCCGAGCATCGACATCAGGTTGATGAGGCCATCGGCGCTTTGCGCCTGTTGCTGCAACCCCAGGGAAAAGGCCGGCAGCATGGCGTTCACGGCAGCTTCTGCCTGCTCGGTGGAGAGGCCATATTGTCGGGCGAGGGACTGAAACGCCGCGCCCCCGTGCGCATTCGCGAGTATATCGGCGAGATTCATCATGGGTAAGCCTCTCATCCTGGTGCCGGCCCGAAGGCTAGTTGTTGAGGCCGGCAACGGCAATGGCCATTGCGCCGCTTCAGGATGTCTTTTGGCTCTCGATCCGGCGAACCGCGCGAAACGCCTCAATGACGCTCCAGGTCCCGAACACGCCCCAACCGATAATCACCAGGCCAATCGCACCCTCGTAGCCCCACAATTGCGCTCCGAAGTAACTGAAGGGCATGGTGCCGAGCGTCGCACGCCCCCAATTGAAGAATGTGGAATAGAGCGGAAAGCCGAGATTGTTGAACGCGGCATTGGCGACAAACAGCAAGCCGTTGAACACCCAGGCGCCAGCGCCAATCAGGCAGAAGAAGCCGACATAGGCAGCCGTCTTCTCAGACGCGCCGAACAGGGCCGCAATCTGGTGCCGGCCGAGCGCCAGCATCGCCCAGGCGAACAAGGAATAGCTTGCGGCGAAGACGAGCGAATCGCGCAGCGTCCGCCGCACGCGATCATAGTGACGCGCGCCAAGGTTCTGCCCGAGGATCGGACCGACCGAGCCGCTGAGTGCAAAGATCACGCCGAACGCCAGCGGCACCAGCCGGTCAATGATTGTGCTGGCTGCCACGGCCTCATGCCCGAACTGGCGCACCACGCCGATCATGAAACCGGCCGCGACGGGGCTGGCAATGTTGGTCAGCACCGCAGGCGCGGCGATGTACAGGAGCGGCCTCAGGTTCTGCGACAGATCATCCAGCGTCGGCCGTGCCATAAGGCGGTGAACCTTCACCACGCCCATGAAGCCGATGGCGCAGAACGTCAGCCGCGAGAACACCGTGGCCAGGGCGGCACCGTCCGTTCCAAGGCGCAGGGCAAAGATGAACAGCGGATCGAGAACCGCCGTCACGATGCCCCCCATCAGCGTCACCATCATGGCGCGACGCGCATCCCCCGCCGCCCGCAAGACGCCGGAAAACGCCATGCCGAGCGCCATCAGCGGATTGGAGGGCATCGATATCCACAGGAAGCGCTCGGCAATGGCGCGCGGCTGCCCGGAGGCACCCAGGGCATCGAGAATCCAAGGCATCCCCGCCAGCATCACCAATGTCACGGCCAGGGACGCCCCGGTTAGAAGCACGGCTGATGAGCCCGCAACCCTTCGCGCATGGTCGACATCGCGCGCGCCGAGCGCCCGGGACACGAGGGCCGTGCCGGCGATCATCAGCCCGATGTTGAAAGCGATGGCGAAAAACATGAACGTGGTCGCGTAGCCGACGCCTGCCGTCCATTCCTCATTCCGCAGCAAGGAAATGTAGAACAGCGAAAGGAAGTCGACGAGGAAGATCGATACAAGCCCGACGGCGCCGGTCACGGTCATCACCACGACATGGCGCATGGTCGAACCCTGCGTCAGCTTCCCGGCCGGCGCTGGCCTGGTATCTGGTGGGCTGGGTTTGGATGCGTCGTTCATGCCTCGTCCTTCCCGGTCCGGACCGGACGCGAGGAAGGGCGGTTTTGACAGGATCGGCCAAAGGGTCAACTGCCTCCATGTATCCCATGCCGCAATCGTGAACCTTGACGGCAGGACGCGCGCGCACCAGAACCCAGTCGAGATTGCCGCCGGGATCATGATGAAAAAGCCGCCCCTGACGATTCTCCTGTGTGCGCCGCGCGGCTTTTGCGCGGGTGTCGTGCGCGCCATTGATGCCGTGGAGGAGGCGCTCAGGCGCTTCGGCCGCCCGGTTTATGTGCGCCATGAGATCGTGCACAATCGCTATGTCGTCGAAGACCTCAAGCGCAAGGGCGCGGTCTTCGTCGACGAGCTGCACGAAATTCCCGACACGCAGGCGCCAGTCATCTTCTCGGCACACGGCGTTCCCAAGTCCGTGCCGGCGGATGCGGAGCGCCGCAACCTCATGGCGATCGACGCCACCTGCCCGCTGGTCACCAAAGTGCACCGGGAGGCGGAGATCCACCACCGGCGCGGCCGCAAGGTGGTGTTGATCGGCCATGCCGGACATCCGGAGGTTGTCGGCACGATGGGGCAGCTGCCGGAAGGCGCGGTGACTTTGATCGAAACGCTGGACGACGTTGGCCGGCTTGCCGATCCCGGTGATGCGCCGCTCGCCTATGTCAGCCAGACCACGCTGTCCGTCGATGATACGCGCGGCATCGTCGAGGCGCTCCGCGCCCGCTTTCCTGCAATCCACGGACCAAACAAGGAAGACATCTGTTACGCCACCACCAACAGGCAGGAAGCCGTCAAGCGCGTGGCGCCGCAGGTCGATGCGCTGATTGTCGTCGGCAGCGAGAACTCGTCGAACTCCCAGCGCCTGCGCGAGGTCGCGGAGCGCGCCGGCTGTAGCGTGACTCGGTTGCTGCTGCGCGCCGAGGATATCGACTGGGCAGCCTTCGGGGCCATCCGGAGCCTCGGCATCACCGCCGGTGCATCCGCGCCGGAAGTATTGGTCGAGGAAATCATCGACGCCTTCGCTGCCCGTTTCGATGTGACGGTCGAGACCGTGTCGACCGCCGACGAAAGCGTATTTTTCCCGCTGCCGCGCAAGTTGCGCGATGGGGACGGACCCCTTACGCGTTCAGACTGAGCGCGACACCGACGACCAC
>DAOMXN010000090.1:0-8941 GCA_035437025.1 Beijerinckiaceae bacterium
GATTTCGTCCGTCGTCGCGGACGGCGGATCGGACGCCCGCGTCTACGCCTTCGCCGGCGCGACGGCGCTGAAGTCGGAACCGGGTGTGGAGACCGTCACCACGGTCGAAACCCTCGCCTTCGCCCGCCCGGCCGCCGTCTCGGTGGCGGACAAGCGCAAGGAAGCGCAGATGAAGGGATACGTCGGCGAAGCCTGCCCGGAATGCGCCAACTTCACGCTCGTGCGCAACGGGACGTGTTTGAAGTGCGACACGTGTGGAAGCACGACGGGGTGTTCGTGATCGCGATGCAGTGACATCGTCATGACCGGGCTCGGCCCGGTCATCCAGGACGGGATTGTGATCTCGGACCAAACCCAAGGCGCTGGAATGCGAAAAAACGCAACAGACCCATGCTGCAACAAGAGATCAGCAAGGGAAGCTCGCAAGATTAAGAACTCTAGCGCCGACAGTGTGATCTATGCCATGGCCTGACAATCTTTCTGCACCGGAACGCGTTAGGCTTGCTAGAGAGACGACGGAACGAGTCATTGAACACACCAACTATCTGATTGGATTGAGCGAGAGCAACAGAAAACTTATCTTTTCTGACGTTATTGCTAGCCAAATTTCGACCTCCCTAGCTTCTAATACATTCAATATTCTGAGAGATAGTCAATATCGATTTGAAATTATTAGATTATGTGCACTTTGGGATAGCGCCCGCTCAGATAGAGAGAGCATCAGCACGATCGCTGCGCTTGTCGATTCTCTAGAAGCCCAAGAATTAGTTGCCAACGAGGCGCGCTCGCAACGTACAAGCATGGGGGACGGCACGATATTCGGGAGCCACAACGAGGCATTTCGTGAATACATCATCCAATCAGCAAGAGAAGATGCTAAAGTAGAAGGCGACAAATGGGCCATTCGTGCTTCATTACAGATACGGCGCGCTTGCCAGCACGTCCAAAAAATTCAACTTTCAAGGAGACTTAATGCACTGCGAGACCTGAGAGACCACAGAATTGCCCATACTCTCGCTGATACTGCTAGGCGAAGATCTCCAGGTTTCCGTCTACGCTATCGCGATTCGTTTTCCATTCTTCGCTTGTCATGTAGGATTATTGAGTTGTTTAACCTAAGCCTCTGCGGTGTATGCTACAAACTTGAAGACGTGAGGAAGCTCCATGAAGAAAATGCCCGCTTATTTTGGGACGGCATTACAGTAAATGTTTTGGGATAATTTCCTGTTCCGCGCTCAATTTGGAAACGAACGTTTGCGCCAACTGAACTAGATATCGGCGAAGACGGCGTTTTGCCCCGCCTGAGCGGCTGAAGTTGAGAGTGGATATCCTTGCCAAGCCACCATAATGGTGTCATAATTCTCCGCCATGGAGAAGCGTCGCCCGACCTATGATCTCGAAGCGATCCGGCTGATCTGCGGCACGGAAGAGACGCTGAACATGACCACCGTGGCTTATCGGGATGCGGCGGCGCTGGGCTTCGACCGGGTCGATGTAGCCGAAACAATCGCCGGGATGGACAGGAGCATGTTCTACAAGTCGATGAACACGTTCGGCGATCACCGGGTCTGGCAGGACGTCTATCACGTCCCGGCGCGAGGCATGGTTCTCTATGTGAAATTCCAGGCCGACATCGTCACGGACTTCACCCTGATGTCATTCAAGGAGAAATGACCATGGCGATCACGGCGCGCAATCTGCCCCCCACCATGCCCTGCCCTGAGACGGGCCAACTCCTGACGCGCGGCGTCAGGCCGCTCACCATTACCTACAAGGGCGAGAGCGAGACCGTTGATCTGCCCGGCTACTATCCTGTCGGCGAGGGCGAAGGCGTGCTGGTCGGAGAGGACATGCGCGCCTCGGACGAAGCGCTGGCCCGGCTCAAGCAAAAGGTCGATGGCATTCCGACGCCGGAGACGATCCGCCGCGTGCGCAAGAAGCTGAAGCTCTCTCAGCGCGAGGCCGGGGCCTTGCTCAAAGTCGGCGAGAACGCCTTCGACAAATACGAGCGCGGGCTTGTCGCGCCGAGCGGGCCGACGGCGCAGCTCATCCGCCTGCTCGACCGGCATCCTGAACTCGCCGACGAGTTGCGCTGATCAAACCCGCGCCGGTGCCTTCTCGCCCATGACCGCGACGACCAGCAGCGTCCCGACGACCGCGGCGCCGATCTGCCAGAGCCAGTGCAGGCCGACCGGAACCGCCTTGCACAGCGGCAGATCGAGCATCCGCACCAGCAGCGACACAGCCAGCACCAGCCCCGCGACCATGATGAGCCGCCCGCAGCGCTGCTTCTCGGCTGCGGTGGCGCCCTGCACCGCGACGGCATAGGAGCGCTGCCGCTCCTCATCGCGCCCCTGCCCCATCAGGATGCCGCCGGTTATGACCAGCAGCAGCACGGCCGGCGCCATCGTCCCCAGGTCGCCGAGCGGAGTGAGCGGCATGATGCGCCGCACCATCAGCGCGAGAAAGCAGAAGCCGAGGATGTTGAGCGCCGCCATGGGCGCGGACAGGCCGAGTTTGCGCCAGAACACGATGACGAACACCGTCAGCGCGAAAAGTCCCTGGGGAATCTGGTCCGCGAGGCTCGTCCAGGACGGACGGAAGCCGTGCACCACGACCTGCGACAGTGGCAGCATGGCAGCCAGCAGCACAAGCAGAAGGTGCGACAGGTCGCGCGTCGGAATTCCACGCAACAACCGCCAGCCGATGACGGACGGGGCGGCAAGAGCCAGCGTCGACAGCAGGTTCAGCGCCTCGAAGCCGCTTGCGGCATTGAGGCGTTCGCAGAACTGCGGCAGTTCGCTGTTCAATTGCAGAAACACGGCGCCCCCTTGCCCCCCGGCGCGGTTGTGCTGTCACTACAGGCTATCGCAGCTTTTGCAAGCCGAACTCAGCGCCAGGTCGGCCTCTGGCGCGGATGCATCGATTTCGATGCGACGATGGCGCGCGCCGAGGGGCATTGACAGAGGCGACGGCCTGCGCAAGCAACTGACGAATACAGTCATGACGATGTATTTCATAGAATAATGATGCGTGGATGCTGAACGCGATACTTGTTGCGCCCCAGCGGTAAGACTAAATTTGCATTTCCCGGGCCAAATCCTTGCAATCCGAGGCGAATCGGCCCCGTAATCCCCGGGACGGAAGCGCCGTCAGGATGACCCACAAAGCAATCCGGGTTCCTGTGGGTGTATGCGCGGAAGAGTCTTCCCGCCGAGCAGCGTGCGCGTACGAGCGAGTTGTACTTCCCCGCCGCGGAGTCCCGGCATTCTCCGAACCAAGGAGCGCCACATGGCGAAAACCACCAAGGCCGCTGCCAAACCGGCGACCAAAGCTGCAGCCAAGCCGGCTGCTGCCAAGCCGGCTGCCACCAAGGCTGCTGCCAAACCGGCTGCCACCAAGGCTGCTGCGAAGCCCGCCGCCAAGGCTGCTGCCAAACCGGCCGCCAAGCCCGCCGCGAAGAAAAAGTAAGATCGCACGCTTCGTGCTGTCGCCCGGGGGTCGGCAACGGTTCGCCGTTTTCGACCCTGCGGGTGTTTCCAGTGCCTTTTCAGCGGGCAACGGGCGGAAAAAGCGCTAGCGCGCCGGAACCGGGCCGTGACGGATCGCGGCCGCGAGCAACACGGCCGCCGCCATCGCCCAGAGGATATGCCACAGCGCGTGCAACCCGACAGGGATCTGCGCGCAGAACGGCAGATCGAGCGTGCGCGCCGCCAGCGCCAGCGCGAAGAGGATTCCCGCCAGGATCAGCGCATAGCCCGCCCGCAGCGCCGGGAAGTGACGGGCGTCCGAGGCGGCGGCGGCATGGCCGGTCAGCGGCATGTCCGCATGCAGCGCCACGCGGGCGCGCAGGACCAGCACGGCACCCATCAGATAAAGCGCCAGAAGGGCGGGAATGTCGGTGGCGCCGCCGGCCAGCGCCGTTGACGGGATCACCTGTCTGGCGAGCAGCGTCGCGGCGGCCAGCACCGCAAGCCAGGCGCCAGTCAGCGGCCAGCCGAGGCGGAAGAACCTCCGCAGCGCCAGCGCCATATAGGCAAAGATGAAGACCTGAGCCGTCACGACATCCGCGGCGAACGCCCAGGGCTGTCGCCAGACGTGCCAGGACAGGCTGCCGCACCCGATCAGCGCCACCGCCAGGGCGAGCCAGCCGATCGGCCGGTCCGCCCGACCCGCGCGTCTCCACAGCATCCAGCCGACGCCTGCGGCGAGGAAAAATGCGCCGCTCGACAGCACATTCAGCGGTTCGGCCCAAGGGCCGTCGCCGGCGCGTTCGCAATAGAGCGGCAGGGCGGAGAGGACTTGCGTCACGGGATGGCGGTCTGATCGATGGAGGGAGAGCTTGCTTCCGGGCGGGCAGTGTCCAAGATGCCGGACTGAGCCGATTCCGCAAAGCGGCGATACCGGACCGCAGCATGAAAATCGCCACCTGGAACATCAACTCAATCCGCCAGCGCATCGGCAACCTTTCGAGCTGGCTGGACCGTGCGCGACCGGACATCGTCTGCCTGCAGGAGATCAAGTGCCAGGACGAGCAGTTCCCGCGCTCCGAGATCGAGGCGCTGGGCTACAACGTCGCCGTCCACGGGCAGAAGACCTTCAACGGCGTCGCCATCCTGTCGAAGCTGCCGTTCGACGAGGTGACCCGGCGCCTGCCCGGCGACGAGAGCGATGAGCAGGCCCGCTATCTCGAAGCCGTGGTTTCGGTGAAGGGGGGCGTCCTGCGCATCGCCTCGATCTACCTGCCCAACGGCAATCCGCTGGGAACCGAAAAGTTTCCCTACAAGCTGGCGTGGATGGAGCGGCTGAAGCGGCACGCGGCGGGGCTTCTCGCGCTGGAGGAGCCGCTGGTTCTCGCCGGGGACTACAACGTGATTCCCGAGCCGCGCGATGCGCGCTATCCCGAGTTGTGGACCGGCGATGCGCTGTTCCAGCCGGAATCGCGCGCGCGTTTCCGCGAGATCGCGCATCTCGGCTTCACCGACGCGGTGCGCGCGACGACGGACGAGGCCGGTCTCTACAGTTTCTGGGACTATCAGGCCGGGGCGTGGCAGCGGAACAACGGCATCCGCATCGATCACCTGATGCTGTCGCCGCAGGCGGCGGATCGCCTGCTCGCGGCCGGAATCGACAAGGACGAACGCGCGCGGGAAAAGCCTTCGGACCATGTGCCGGTCTGGGCGCGGTTGAGGCTCGAAACCCCTTGACTCGGCTGGGAAAGCGGCTTGGGCGAACGCTGGCGTCGCTGGTCGCGCTGCCGATCGGGCTGTTGATCGCCTTCCTGGCCTATCTCGAACCGCAAGCGGTGCGTTCGCTGCGCGATATCGTGTTCGACACCTATCAGCGCCAGTGGCCGCGGGCCTTCAACGGGGAGATGCCGGCGCGGATCGTCGACATCGATGATGACTCCCTGCGCCGTCTCGGCCAGTGGCCCTGGCCGCGCACGGTGATGGCCCGTCTGGTGGATGCCATCGGCGCGGCCGACCCGGCGGTGATCGCGCTCGACATCGTGTTTTCCGAACCGGACCGCACCTCGCCGGAGCGCGTCGTGGCGCTGTTGCCGCCCTCGCCCGAGCGAGACGCGCTGGAAAAGAAACTGGCGGCGGAAGACCACAGCAACGACCGGGTTCTCGCCGCAGCCTTCGAGCGGCAGACCGTCATTTCCGGCATGGTGCTGGTCGAGAGCGCCGAGCCGCCGCCGGTGCTTGCCGGGTTCGCCGCCGCCGGCGACCCACCCCATGCGTTCCTGCCGCGTTATGCCGGCGCCATCGCGCCGGTCGAGGTTCTGCGGCCGGGGCTGAAGGGGTTTGGCGCGCTCAACTGGGTGCCGGAGTACGATCAGGTGGTGCGCCGCGTGCCGTCGGTCCTGTCGAGTGCCGGCAAGCTTGCGCCCTCGCTCGGCATCGAGGCCTTGCGCGTGGCGCAGGGGGCTTCGACCATCATCGTCAAGGCTTCCAACGCCAGCGGCGAAAATGCGTTCGGCCAGCAGACGGGGATCGTCAGCGTCAAGGTCGGCGAAATTGTCATCCCGACCGATTTCGACGGCGCGGTGCGCGTGCGCTACGCCGGCACGCGGCCGGAGCGGCGCATTCCCGCCTGGAAGCTGCTGGCCGGCGAGGTCAAGAAGGAGGAGCTGGAAGGGCGTCTGGTCTTCGTCGGATCCTCCGCGGCGGCGCTGTCGGACCTGCGCGCCACACCGCTCGATCCGGTCGTTCCCGGGGTCGAGGTGCATGCCGAGTTCGTCGAACATGCGCTGATGGGCGTGCGGCTCTCGCGTCCCGACTGGGCGCGCGGCGCGGAGACTCTGGCGATCCTGCTGCTGACGGTGGTGATCGGCGTCGCCGCCTACCAGCTCAACCCGCTTCTCGGGGCGGGCCTGGCGCTGACGTTGATCGGCGGCGCGCTGGTGGGAAGCTGGCGCCTGTTCATGTCGGCGGACATGCTGCTGGATCCGCTGCTTCCGGCGCTGGCCGGCGGCATCGCCTTCGCCACCACGAGCGTGGTGCGCTGGAAGGCCTCGGACGCCGAGCGCAAGGCAGTGCGCACCGCCTTCTCCCGCTATCTGGCGCCGGCCATGGTCGAGCGGCTGGCGCAGGAGCCGGACAAGCTGCAACTCGGCGGCGAATCGCGCGAGATGAGCATCCTGTTCTCGGATGTGCGCGGCTTCACCTCGCTGTCGGAAGGGTACAAGTCCAATCCGCAGGGGCTGACCCAGTTGATGAACCGGCTGCTGTCGCCGCTGTCGAATGCGATCATCGAGCGCCAGGGCACCATCGACAAATACATGGGCGACGCGATCATGGCGTTCTGGAACGCGCCCATCGACATCGAGGACCACGCCGGCAATGCCTGCCTGGCCGCGCTGGACATGCGTGGGCGGCTCGATGAACTCAACCGCAAGCTGGCGCAGGAGGCCGAGGCCGCCGGGCGAACCCATGCGCCCATCGACATCGGCGCGGGCATCAATTCCGGCGCCTGCGTCGTCGGCAACATGGGTTCGGACATCCGCTTCGACTATTCCGTGCTGGGCGATCCCGTGAACCTTGCCTCGCGGCTGGAGGGGCAGACCAAGAGCTATGGTGTCAACATCATCCTCGGAGAGGCGACCGCACGGCTGGTGGAGGGGCGTTTCGCCATTGTCGAGCTCGACCGCATCCGCGTGAAGGGCAAGACCGAACCGCAGGCGATCTACGCCCTGCTAGGGGATCGCGTCATGCTGGCGCAGCCGCAATTCGAAACGCTGCGTGCCGGGTTCGCGATGCTGTTGGAGAACTATCGCAAGCAGGACTGGAGCGAGGCCGGGCGCGACCTGCGCGCCTTGCAGCGGATTGCCTATCAGTTCGGCGTCGAGAGCTATCTCGACATGATGCACGACCGCATCGAACGGTTCCGCACCACGCCGCCGCCCGCCGACTGGGACGGGGTCTACACGGCGGAAACCAAATAGGAGGGGACGCCGGCGTGTTAGCGTTCGGCCGCCGCTGCGGCCGCGATGCCTGATTTCACATGCCGTTTGGCGAAGGTGAGCGCCAGCTTGCGCTCGTCATCAGTCGCGGCGCGGTCCACTTTCTGGAACAGTTCGACAACCCAGGCGTCCTTGGCCGGATCGACGGCCTGCTTGGCCACGAGAATCCAGGACAGGCCCAGCGGCGCCTGACGCGGAACGCCGCCCTGCCCGTTGAACAGAATCTGGCCCAGGACTGCCTGCGCGTAGGGATGGCCTTTCTCCGCCGCCAGATTCAGCCAGCGCGCCGCCTGCCGCACGTCCTTCGGGCCGGTGACGCCATCCAGGAAAATCCGCCCGACATTGTACTGGGCATCCGGATCGCCGAAGAACGAGGCCGCGTAGTGGAACATCTCGAAGGCGCGGTGCGGATTGGCGCGCACGGGCGATCCTGGAATGCCCTCAAGGTGATAGGTGCCGAGCTGCACGAAGGCCTTGGCCACCACGCCGGCCATCATGGTGCCGCGCGCCTCGTCCGGCCGTGTGTTGGCGATCTGCGAGAAATACTGGAACGCCTTGTAATCGTCCTGGTCGACGCCATCGCCGTCGGCATACATGCGGCCGAGCTTCCACTGGGCCGCGACATTGCCCTGCGTCGCCGCGAAATTGAACACGCGCGCCGCGCCCGGCTTGTCGCCGTCGTTCAGGCGCTTCATGCCGTCGCGCAGCGCCTCGTTGACCGATTTGAACTCAAGCTGAGGCAGGGCGCGGTTCGGTTGCTTGTCCGGATCGAGCGCAAAGGCGGGACCGGCCCACAGGATCGCGAGGCAGACGACGGAAAGGTGCTTGGCGCCAGACATCAGCGAAAACCCTGAACCCGCAATCCGGCGACACTGCGGCCTGGATGGGACAAGTTCAGGCCGACGCTGGATGCGAATCGGCGTTTGCGCCGTCCGGCCTGCCCCCTGCCCGTGCTCAGCCCCATTCGTCACGACCGTTCGTCCCCACGCATTCAACCGATGCATCCGTCACTGGCTTCCTGAAAAGCCTTGCTGAGAAAAATCCCTGCCATGGCGGACCCAGAAATCGCAATCCCGCGCCAGCGGCAGGGTTACCGGCGCAAAAACGGCCGCTGCGGGCCTGTTTCACACCGCTCCGTGCCAAAACCGCAGCAAGCGACGGCTCTTTCGTTCACGTCGGTTTGTGGCGGGATCGGGGCGCATTTCGGCCGGTTCCGGCGCGCTCCATCAATTCCCTCGGCTGTTGCCGGGATGTCACAAGGCTTGACCCGCCGTCGGCCGCATGAGAACGCCCAGGCATGGTGTCCCCTGCCGCCGCCCCTTCCCGCATCGCCATCGTCGGCGCAGGTCCTGCAGGGCTGATCGCTGCCGAGCGCCTGTCGGCTGCGGGCTGCGCGGTCACGGTCTACGAGCGCATGCCCTCGCCGGGGCGCAAGTTCCTGCTGGCCGGGCGCGGCGGCCTCAATCTGACCCATGG
>DAOMXN010000091.1:0-8936 GCA_035437025.1 Beijerinckiaceae bacterium
GCCCGGTCCGGCGTCCGGCGCCGGCGATGCCGAGAAGGCGCGGGAGCTGCGGCGCATCAAGGCGCTCGCCTCGGCGAGCCTTGTCGCGGCGGTGGCGCTGCTTGTCGTGGCCAAACTCCTGGAACCGCGCTGGCCAACACTCGCCTACGTCGCAGCCTTCGCTGAAGCGGCGGCGATCGGCGGCCTTGCCGACTGGTACGCCGTGGTCGCGCTGTTCCGCCATCCCCTCGGCCTGCCGATTCCCCACACTGCCATCGTGCCCAAGAACCAGCAACGGATCGCGGAAAAGCTTGGCGAGTTCATCCAGAACCATTTCCTGACGTCGCAGGCGGTCGAGACCAAGCTGAAGCAAGTCGACTTTGCCGGCTTCATAGCGGACTGGCTGGTCGACAAGGGGCGCAGCGCCCGGTTGTCGATCTTTGGGTTGCGGCTACTGCCGGATGCGCTGTCGGCGGCCGAAAATTCAGGGTTGAAGAGCTACGTGACGCAGCGCGTCATGGCGCAGGTCGAATCGATCGACATCGGACCACTCGCGGCGGGCGCGTTGCGCGCGTTCCTCAACCGAGAGCGCCGGCAGACGATTCTCGACGAACTGCTCGACGCGCTGCTGTCGACTCTGGAGAACGACGAAGCGTTGGCGGCGCTGCGCGAGAAAATTCGGGCGGAGCTGCCGACGCTGCTCAATCTCTACCGCGCCGATGCTTTCCTGTTGCGCCGCATCGTCGGCACCGCCGGCCGCTTCCTGGAAGAAGTGCAGGCTGATCCCGAGCACCCGTTCCGTGCGGAGTTTGATCGCATGCTGAACAGCCTGCTCGACAGGCTGGAATCCGAGCCCGGCTTTGCGCGGAAGCTGCAGTCGCTGAAGCATGACTTCCTCGCGCGACCGGAGCTGGCGGCGCTCGGCCAGATGTTGTGGGCGAACGCCCGGGAATTCGTCGACCGCAGCGCAGCCGGCCAGAACGACCTGCTGAGGCGCCACCTGACCAACGCCTTTATTCAGGTCGGGGAACAACTGCGCGCCGATCCGGAGATGCGGGCGGAGATCAACGGCGGGGCGGTCATGGTGCTGCACCGTTTCATCGAGGACCATAAAGGCGGCGTTTCAGGCTTTATCTCGGATCAGGTGAAGTCGTGGAACCTTGGCCAGTTGGTCAACCTGATCGAACTCAATATCGGCCGGGACCTGCAGTACATCCGTTTCAACGGCATGGTGATCGGCGGCCTGGCAGGGCTGCTGCTCTATGTGCTGAAGCAGGCGCTGGGTTTGCATTGACCCTTATTTGACCCGCCGCGCACGCGGGTGACATAGTGCGTGCAAAGACGGTTCGCCGGATACAAGGCGGCCGCATCGTGAGGAGGGACCAGCATGTCAAGGCTCAGCGGCGTCGATGCGAGCTTTCTCTATCTCGAATCCGCTGACATGCCGATGCATGTCGCGGGCCTGACGCTTTATGAGATGCCGCCCGGCTTCAAGGGGTCGTTCTACGAGCACTTCAAGAAGTTCTTCGCGGGCCGGGTGCACCTGATCCCGATCTTCAACAAGAAGCTGGCGCATGCGCCGCTCAATCTGGATCACCCCGGCTGGGTGGACGAGGACAACCTCGATCTCGATTACCACATCCAGGGCGTCCGGCTCCCGGCGCCGGGCACCCGGGCGCAACTCGATGCGCTCATCGCGCAGATGCACGCCGAACTGATGGACCGCACGCGCCCGCTGTGGCGCTTCACGGTGATCGAGGGACTGGAGGACGGCAAGGCCGCGCTTTATTCGAAGGTGCATCACGCCGCTGTCGACGGCAGTTCCGGCATGATCATCACGCGGGCGCTCTACGATCTGACGCCGGAGCCGCGCGTGGTCGAGCCGCCCGCGCCGAAGGCGCCGTCACAGCCGGCCCCGGCGAAAGACCTTGCGTCGTCGCTGACCGACCTCATGGCCGGCATGATCCGGCAGCAGCAGGCAGCGCTTCGCGCCATGCCGGAGGTGCTGGGCGCTGTGGTCAACGCCGTTGCCCCGCCATCCGACAAGAACACGCCGATCACCGAGCTGTTTCCGAACATCAAGCTGCCGAAACTGCATTTGATCGCGCCGAAGACGCCGTTCAATACAACCGTCGGCAAGTCGCGTGCCTACGCTTCGCGCAGCATTTCGCTGGCGGATGCAAAGAAGGTCGCGAAGGTGACCGATACCAAGATCAACGACGTGGTGATGGCGGTCAGCGGCGGTGCGCTGCGCAAGTACCTTGCCGCGCGCAAGGCGCTGCCGAAGTCGACCCTGCTCGCCTTCGTGCCGATCTCGACGCGCGAGGCCGGCAATACCGAGATCAACAACCAGGTTTCGGGCATGATCTGTCCGATCGGCACGAACGAAAAGGACCCGCTGAAGCGGCTGGTCGAGATCCGCTCCGCCTCGTCCGAGGCCAAGGAGGTCGCCAGTTCGGTGAAGAGCGCGGTGCCGCAGGACTTCACCTTCCTCGGCGCGCCGACGATCATCAATCTGATGGCTTCGCTCGGAGCGCGGTTCAGGATCGCGGACTGGATGGTGCCGGTCGGTAACGTGACGATCTCCAACAACGCCGGGCCGCCGGTTTCCCTGTATTGCGCCGGTGCGCGCGTCGCGGCGCTGTATCCGGTTTCCATCCCCGGCCACGGAATCGCGCTGAACATCACGGTCCAGAGCTATTGCGACCAGTTGGACTTCGGCATCACGGCCGACGCCAAAGCCGCTCCGGACCTGGAGATGCTGGCGGATGCGCTGGTCGAATCGATGGAGGAACTGAAGGCCGCTGCCGCCGCCAAGGCCGCCGCATCGGCGCCAGCGGCCGAAGCCAAGCCGGCGGCGCAGGGCAAGACGGAGCCGCCTCCTGCGGTCAAGGCCGCCCCGAAGCCCGTGGTTTCGCCTGCCGTTGCCAAAGTCGCCAAGGCCGTGAAGGCAGCAAAGTCGGCAAAGGCCGCAGCCGGGAAGCCGGCGGCGCGCCGGGGCAAGGCGGAGTGAAGCAAATAGCGAAATCCCGGCAAATGCAGTGTCGATTGCAGGGATTTCCTAACTTGACCGGAGGAGAATTCCGGTTGAAAGTTCACATGTGAATTGTGTCGCCTGCGCGTATTCGAGTGCATCCGATTTTGACTGGGAGGGGACCCGAATGACCGCCGTACTGCATCACATGGACCCGCCATCGAAGGCGCTGCTGTTCATGGAAGGGCGCGCCTTTTTCGAGCTTGGCGCGTTTTTCTGGACCCTGCCGCTGCTGAACAGGGCGCCACAGGGCGATGGACATCCTGTTCTCGTTCTTCCCGGCATGCTGACTAGCGATGCGTCCACGAAGGCGCTGCGCGAGTTCCTGAAAGGGCGGGGCTACGATGTTCACGGCTGGCGACAAGGGCGCAATGTCGGCCTTACCGCCGCGCTTCAATCCGCCATGGTGGATCAGATCAAGACGCTGGCGGATGCGCATGGTCGCAAGGTCTCCGTTGTCGGCTGGAGCCTCGGTGGCCTCTATGCGCGCCAGCTCGGCAAGGTCCTGCCGGACCATGTCCGCTCGGTGACGACACTCGGCAGCCCCTTCGCCGGCAGCCCGCGGGCGACAAACGCCTGGCGCGTCTACGAATTCGTCAGTGGCCAGAAGGCGGACTACCGCGACTATCATTTCGGCGGCGATCTGGCGGAAACGCCGCCCATGCCGACGACGGCGATCTACAGCCGCACAGATGGCGTTTGCGCCTGGCAGGTCTGCAAGGAGCAGCCGGGAGCTCTCGCGGAAAGCATCGAGGTTCCCGGCAGCCACTGCGGCATGGGTCACAATCCGGCCGTTCTCTATGCACTGGCCGACCGTCTCGCGCAGGAGGAGGGCAACTGGAAGCCGTTCGAGCGCACCGGCTGGCGTTCCCTCGTCTTTCCCGATCCCCACCGCTGATCAGTCACGAGGCTGATTGGACACGGCAACGGCGCACCGGCGGCGCGCCTGACGCACGGGCGGCGCGCGTTATTTTTTCGCGCTGCCGCCGGTCGCGGTTTTCATGGCCTGCTGGAAGAACTCCGGCAGCCAGCTGGCTCCCTGCATCAGCATGGGAACCCAGGTCTTCATCATGTGCTCGGGTCCGAAGTTCTCGATCTCGGACATCATGCGGCGCTCGATTTCGCCCATGACGGCCTTCTGCATCGGCTCGACATCCGGCAGCCCGATGAATGCGCGCGCCTCCTGCGGGGTGCAATCGATGTCGATCGTGACCTTCATGGTGGTCGCTTCCTCTCGGGGCTGCTGATTTGGGTGAAGGTTCGCACGCGCGCGCGGACCCGTCCAGAGGCGTCGATACACCAAATCGCAACCCCTTGTGCTCAGCATGCTGGCCATCATCGCTTCAGGAGCATCGCAATGATCGTTGCCACAACCAATGAGCTTGCCGGTTATCGCATCGTGCAGCACCTTGGGATGGTCCGAGGGATCACCGTGCGCTCGCGCTCGGTCGTCGGCAATTTCGGCGGAGCGATCCAGGCGTTCTTCGGCGGTAAGCTTTCGGTCTATGTGACGCTGGCGGAAACCGCGCGCGAAGAGGCCTTCCGCCAGATGGTCGATCATGCCGAGCAACTCGGCGCCAATGCCGTCGTCGCGATGCGCTATGACGCCAATGAGATCATGGCCGGCATCACCGAGGTTCTGGCCTACGGCACGGCTGTCCGTGTCGAGATGGCGTGACTATCGCTTTTTCTTCTTCAACCGGACGAAGGGCAGGAAGATCCGGCGCAGGCCGGGCAGGCGAATGCGGGTCATGGCAGGCTCCTGTGCGATGGCGTTTCACTGGCGCCAGGACTACGCCAGCGGCGCCCCTTGTTCCGCGCGGCAGCGCACGTGCCAGGTCGCCAACAACGCTCTGGCCTTCCGGCACCAACGGTGCTAATGCGGCGGCCTGCGCCGGGTCTGATAGACCCCTGCAGGAGTGTAGCTCAATTGGTCAGAGCACCGGTCTCCAAAACCGGGGGTTGGGGGTTCGAGTCCCTCCACTCCTGCCATCTCGGCATTGAATTTCCTGACGAATTTGTAATCGTTACGTCGTTACCCTGCCGCGTCTTCGCCACGGTTTTGCCCTCGGTCGGGGGCCCCATGCGTCTGGGCGCGCAACGAGAAGGGGGGCCTTGGCCCCGGACTGTTCCATGAACCCTGGCATCGCCGCCGATCCCGTCTTCCAGGCACCGTTCATAACGCCGCCAGCCGAACGGCTTGGCTTCCTTGAGGCCATTCGCGCCATCATGCGCAATCCCATCGAGGTCTGGCCGCAGGAGTTCTACCGCACCGGCTACATGCGTGGCCGTTTCGGGCGGCGCACCGTGGTGCATGTGGCGCGACCGGACCTGATCCACGCGGTGTTTGTCGAGGAGGCGAGGTCACTGCATCGCTCGGATATCGCGCAGGCGATCCTGAAGCCGGCGATGCGGGAGGGCCTGCTCACAGCAGAGGATGAAGTCTGGCGCGCCCAGCGGCGCATCGCCGCGCCCGCCTTTCGCCAACAGATGCTCGATTCCCTCGTGCCGTTGATGGACAAGGCCGGCGACGCGCTGGCCGAGCGGTTAAAGGCGCGGCGTGGTCAGGCAGTCAACGTGATGCCGGAGATGATCCGGGCGACCTTCTCGATCATCTCCGACACGATGTTCGGCGAAACGCGCGAAGAGGATGCACGGCTGATTGAAACCGAGGTGGGCGGATACCTTTCCTCGGTCGGCAAGGTTGACCTGTTCGACATGTTCGGCGTGCCGTACTGGGTCCCGCGCCCCTGGAAGCGGGCAGGAAAGCTGGCGGTGAAGCGATTGCGCGCCCGCGCCGAGCGGTCGATTGCCGACCTGCGGGCGAAAGGCGCGACGGGTGGCAGCCTGACGGCCTTGCTGATGAACGCCTCGGATCCCGAAACCGGCGGCGCCATGAGCGAGGACCAGCTTATCGACAACATCATCACGTTCATCGGGGCAGGGCACGAGACGACATCCCTGGCGCTGACATGGTCGCTGTATCTGGTCGCCCAGCAGCCCAATCTCCAGAAGCGTCTGGCGGACGAGGTTCACGCCGTTGCCGGTCAAGGGCCTATCCTGGCGGAGCATGTCGCGCGCCTGGAACTGCACGAGCGCGTGCTGAAGGAAGCCATGAGGCTCTATCCGCCGGTCGCCCTCATCGGACGCAAGGTCGTCAAGCCGATGACGCTCAATGGCGATGCCTTGCGGCCGGGAGACCAGGTCGTATGTGGCGTGCTGCCCCTGCATCGGTCCCCGACGCTCTGGGAGAACCCGGACGCGTTCGATCCCGACCGCTTCCTGCCGGAACGCTCGGCTGGCAGGCCGCGCTATGCCTGGATGCCGTTCGGCGCCGGTCCGCGCATCTGCATCGGCATGGGGTTTGCCATGATGGAAGGTATCGTCCTGCTGGCGCATATGATGCGCGCGGTCCGCTTCGCGCCGGTCGACGGGCATGAGGTCAAGCCGGTGGTGCGCGTGACCATGCGACCCAGGGGCGGCATGCCGCTGAAGGTCGCGTGATCCGGCTGCAGCTTGCAATGCAGGGCGAGAGCGCGTATATGCCCCTCATTCCCTGACATTGCGACGTGCATCCCGAACCGCCCGGCGGAACGAGGTGTCTTGTCGGAAGGGGCGGTCCAGATACGGCGGTTCGAGATGGCCAAGCCAAATCCGTTCGAATTCATCCAGGAAGTGCGCTCCGAAGCGAAGAAGGTGACCTGGCCGACGCGCAAGGAAACCGGAATCACCACGGCCATGGTGCTTGTGATGGTGTTCTTCGCCTCCATCTTCTTCCTTCTGGCCGACATGGCCATCCGGTTCGTCGTGGGTCTTGTCCTCGGCTACGGCAGCTGATTTCTTCCTTTCTGCGGCAGGCATAAACCCATGGCCAAGCGCTGGTATATCGTTCACGCATTCTCCAACTTCGAAAAGAAGGTGGCGGATGCCATCCGCGAGGGCGCCGAACAGCGCGGCCTTTCCGATTTGTTCGAGGAAATCCTCGTGCCGACCGAGAAGGTCACGGAAGTGCGTCGCGGCCGCAAGATCGAGACGGATCGCAAGTTCTTTCCCGGCTATGTGCTGGTGAAGGTCGACCTGACGGACGACGCCTATCACCTGATCAAGAATACGCCGAAGGTCACGGGCTTCCTCGGCGCCGACAAGAAGCCGATCCCGATCCCGGACCACGAGGCCGAGCGAATCAAGGGGCAGGTGGTCGATTCCACCGCGAAGCCGAAGTCGGCGATCATGTTCTCCGTCGGCGAGAACGTGCGTGTCTCCGACGGGCCGTTCGCCTCCTTCTCCGGCGTTGTCGAGGATGTGGATGCGGTGCGCTCCCGCCTCAAGGTGGCGGTGTCGATCTTCGGTCGCGCCACGCCGGTTGAGCTGGAGTTCGGTCAGGTCGAGAAGGTGAAGTAGGCGCGCCAGTCCGCGCGCTTGGTGAAGGCCGGCCGTCGCGCCGGCCTTTTTTTGCTTTCCAGCCTGATGGTTCGGGGGCCGGCGGCGCTGCGCCTAGTCCATCCGCTCCGGCAGGCTGCCCTCGACCGCGAGGTTGGAAAAGCGCGTGACGTTGGCGTCGAAGTGCAGGGGAATCGTGCCGGTGGGGCCGTGGCGCTGCTTGCCGATGATGACTTCCGCCCTTCCGTGCACCTTCTCCATGTCCTGCTGCCATTTCAGATGGTCTTCGGTGCCGGGCTTCGGCTCCTTGTTCTTCAGGTAGTATTCCTCGCGGAACACGAACATTACCACGTCCGCGTCCTGCTCGATGGAGCCGGATTCGCGCAGGTCCGACAGCTGCGGCCGCTTGTCGTCGCGCGATTCCACCTGACGCGAGAGCTGCGACAGCGCGAGGATCGGCACGTCGAGTTCCTTGGCCAGCGCCTTCAGGCCGGTGGTGATCTCGGTGAGTTCCTGCACGCGGTTCTCGCCCTTCTTCGCTGCGCCGGAGAGAAGCTGAATGTAGTCCACAACCAGCAGATCGAGGCCCTGCTGGCGCTTGAGACGGCGGGCACGCGCGGTCAATTGCGCGATCGAGATGCCGCCGGTCTGGTCGATATAGAGCGGGATTTCCTGCATCACGCGCACGGCATCGGTCAGCGATTCGAAGTCCCGCTCGTCGATGTCGCCGCGCCGGATCTTGTAGGAGGGGATGCCGGACTGCTCGGCGATGATGCGGGTGGCGAGCTGCTCGGCCGACATTTCCAGCGAGAAAAATCCGACGATGCCGCCGTTGTGGGTCACGCGCGTGCCATCCGCCAGTTTCTCGCCGGACCAGGCCCGGGCGATGTTGTAGGCGATGTTGGTGGCGAGCGCCGTCTTACCCATGCCGGGGCGTCCGGCCAGGATGACGAGGTCGGACCTCTGCAATCCGCCCATCTGCCGGTCGAGATCGGACAGGCCGGTGGAAATGCCGGATAGCCCGCCATCGCGCTCGTAGGCGCGGGCAGCGACATCCATCGCCGTGGTCAGAGCAAGATCGAAGCTCTGGAATCCGCCCTCGTAGCGGCCTGCTTCCGCCAGTGAGAACAGTTTGCGCTCGGTATCCTCGATCTGCGCACGAGGGCTGGCCTCTACCGGCGCGTCGAAGGCAGTGTTGACCATGTCCTCGCCGATAGTGATCAACTGGCGGCGCAGGGCGAGATCGTGAATCGCGCGGCCATATTCCTTGGCGTTGATGATGGTGGTCGCGCTTTGGGCGAGGCGTACGAGGTATTGCGCCACGGTCATGCCGCCGAGGTCCTGCGTATCGGGCAGGAAGGTCTTCAGCGTGATCGGCGTTGCGATCTTGCCGGCATGGATCAGCCGCCCGGCGGTCTCGAAGATGCGGGCGTGGATCTCCTCGTAGAAGTGCTCTGGACGCAGGAAGTCCGCCACCCTGTCATAGGCCTCGTTGTGTACGAGAATCGCGCCCAGTAGCGCCTGCTCCGCCTCGATGTTGTGC
>DAOMXN010000092.1:0-8931 GCA_035437025.1 Beijerinckiaceae bacterium
GCAGCGACCAGCAAGGCGCCATCGCCGAGGAGTCGCCCTGCCGCCCGCCGGCTATCGTCGAGCGAGAGGGCGGCCAGCCGCTCATTGCGCGTGGCGATGTAGTCCATGCCCATGTCCTCGACCTGAAGCTCGACCAGGTTGCCGGCGATCTTGCGCGAGGTATCGAAACGCAGCGCATACGAGCCGATCAGGAACTTCTTGGCGCGATCAAGTTCATCGGCTGTCGGCCCGGATTCCGCCATCCGCAGGACTTCCTGGCGGATGATGGCCAGGGATTCGGCGGCCCGTTCATTGCTGGTGGTCGTGCCGGCGAGGAAGGCGTTGGCGTGCCTGCCGGTGGAAAGCTGCGACCACACCGAATACGCCAGTCCGCGCTTCTCGCGCACCTCGTTCCATAGGCGCGAGGTGAAGGCGCCGCCGCCGAGCACATGATTGACGACGAAGACCGCCAGAAAGTCGGGGTCCTTGCGCCCCGGCGCAGGGCGACCGAGCGCCAGGGTCGACTGCGGTACCGCGACCGGAACGATACGGTTCGTGCCGAGGCCCGCCATGGCAGTGTCGGCTATTGCCGGCTGAGCGGCTGTCGCGGGCAGGGCGCCGAAGATCGTATCCAGCGCCTTCGACAGGGCCTGCGGCCCAATGGCGCCGACAACGCCGATCCTGAGGCCTTCGCGCGTCAGGCGCGCCTGATGCGACGCCAGGATGTCGTCGCGGGTCAGCGCCGTGACGCTTTCGATGGTGCCCAACGTGGGCCGGCCATAGGGATGACCCGGGTAGGCGGCCTGCTGGAAAGCACGCCAGACCTTGTAGTCCGGATCGTTTTCGTCGCGCTTGAGGCCGGCGATGATCTGCGCCTTGACGCGCTGCACCGCATCCTCGTCGAACCGCGGCGCCTGGACCGCCAGGGCAAGCAGGTCGACCGCCGTCTGCAGGTTCTCCACCAACGTGCGCAGGCTGCCTTCCAGCTTGTCCTTGGACGAGGAGAAGCTGATCTCCACGGCGTATTCCTCAAGCCTTTCCTGGTAGGCTCGGGCATCGAAGTCGCCAGCGCCTTCGTCGTAAAGGCCGGACATCAGGTTGGAGAGGCCGTTCCTGTCGCTCGGGTCGAGCGCCGCGCCACCGATGAAAGCGAAATCCATCGAGACGATCGGCACGGTGTAATCTTCCACCAGCCAGGCCTCGATGCCCTTCGGGGAAACGACCCGCTGGATGTTGGCTGCGGGAGCGCCGACGGCGGCGGCGGTCAGGCTGGGCATGGTGCGTTCCGTTCCATCGTCGCGGCCGGATCAGGCCGCCTTCTTCAGGTGTCCGACCGCAGCCAGCCGGCGCTGGAGATAGCGGCCCGCGACGTGCTTGATATTCGCAATCGTGACCTCGGCGATCTTCGCCGGCCAGCCCCGCACATCCTCGACGCTGCCGCCCGTGCAGAGCGCGGCGCCATACATCCGCGCCAGTTGCGCTTGACTGTCCTGGGCATAGATCATGTCCGCGACGAGACGCGTGCGGGCACGCCGCAACACCGCTTCCTCGACTCCGTGCTCAGCGATCCCGGCGATGATCGCATCGATCTCGCCATCAAGCTCGGCAAGCGAGACGCCATCCGCCGGCACGGCATAAAGTCCGAACGTGCCTTGATCGAGCGCATCGTTGCGATACCAGCTGGAGACGGTCACGGCCTTCTGCTTCTCGACCACCAGCTGCCGGTAGGCGATGCCTGCGCTGGAACCGGCGAGGATTTGGCTCAGCACTTCCAGGGCGTACGCGTCGCTTCCCTCCGCCGTGGCATGCGATGGGGCGAGATAAAGACGGTAGACCGTGGGCTGTTCCACCTTCTCGTCGGCCAACGTCACCAACCGCTCCGCGCGCGGCGGCGGCTCCTGCGGTCGCTTGCGCTGAGGCGGCTCGTTGCGGCGCTTGACCGCGCCATAGGACGCTTCCGCCAGCGTGCGCACGGTATCGCCTTCGACATCGCCGGCGACGATGAGGATCGCGTTTTCGGGCGTGTAGAAGCGCTTGTAATAGGCCAGCGCATCATCGCGCCCGAGGCCTTCGATCTCGTGCTCCCAGCCGATGATCGGCGTTCCATAGGGATGATGCGTGTAGAGCGCCGCCGAGAGGCTTTCGTACAGTTGCGCCGCAGGATCGGCGTCAACATGCATCTTGCGTTCTTCCAGGATCACGTCGCGCTCCGAGGCAACCTCCGCCTCGTCGAGCACCAGACCGTTCATGCGGTCGGCCTCGAGTTCCATCACCTTGGCTAGGTGCTCCTTGGCGACGCGCTGGAAATATGCGGTGTAGTCGTGCCCGGTGAACGCGTTCTCCTGGCCACCGAGTTCCGAAACGATGTCGGAAAACACGCCTTTGGGATATTTAGCGGTGCCCTTGAACATCAGATGTTCAAGGAAATGGGCGATGCCGGACTTGCCATGCGGATCATCGGCCGCGCCGTTACGGTAATAGACCATATGCGTTACGACCGGCGCGCGATGGTCCGGAATGACCAGCACATCCATGCCATTGGCGAGCGTGAAGTGGCTGAGAGCAGCGGTTTTCTGGCCGGTCAAGGCGCGATTTCCTTCGAGCGAAGCAACAGGACCAGACATAGTGACGTTTGCCAAAGTCGCAAGCGGACAAACAAAAAAGCGGGCGCTGGGCCCGCCTCTGTTGCGCATCGTGAGCCGGCACGAACTAGCGGCGCTGGCTTTTCAGCACATCCAGTTCAACCGCGTCCGAATTCTGGATGGGATCGATGGTCGCCTTCACCGGGGCGCCCGATGCAGCCCGGCGATACCCCTTTGGCGGCTCGGTCAGATACTGGCGTGTCGGCTCCTCGCCGGGCCGCAGCGTCGGCTGCTGGGCCCGTGCCGCGGCCTGAACGCGTCCGACTTCAGCCGGGCTCAGATACAGGTTGTTGCGATCATTCTGATTGCGGTTGATCGTATCCTGATACGTGGTGGGGACCCCGGCATAGCGATTGCGGCGCTGCGCCTCGTTCAGGGGCACCTGTGCTCCGTAGCTCGGATCATAGGAGCGATCCTTCGCAACCGGTTGTTTCGCGTCCTCAGCCTTGCGCTTCCGGGCCAGCACATCGGGATCCTGCGGCCAGTTGGCGTTGCGTTCCGCGACGGGCTCCTCGGGCGCGCGCAGCCGTCCAACGGATGGTGGCACCACAAGAGGCGGGCGCTCACGGTACTCGATTGGCTCCTTGTCGTCCGGCGCGATGCCAATCACGCGGAACACGCTGGTGAGCGTATCCATTTGGGCGAAGGCCGGCCCGCCTGCGACAACCAGGGCGGCCAAAGCGGCGGCGCGGACACATTGAGACACAACCATATTCCCGTTCCCCGAAATCCCAAGACGACCAAGCGCCGGGATAGTGACCATTCAAGGCGTTTTCGCGGCATTCCGCCCGTCTTTGGGCTCAGGATATAGCAGAAGGGGTACGCCCAGCACAATCGCCGCGTCAGCAAGGTTAAAGACGTACCAGCTGAAGCTTCCGACGTGGAAATGCACGAAATCAAATACGGCGCCATAGGCGGCGCGGTCGATGGCGTTGCCGATGGCGCCGCCGACGATCAGGCCGAGGCCGAGGGCGGTGACGCGCGAGCGGGCGCGGTACATCCAGACCGCGAGGAAAGTCGCCGCCGCAATCATGAATGCGGTCAGCAGCCAGCGGCCAAGCGCCGTATCCTGCTGGAACAACCCGTAGGAAATGCCGCGGTTCCATACAACCGTGAGATCGAAGTAGGGACCGAGCCGCACGGGATAGGCGGACGGCAGGCCGTAGACGAACAGCAGGAACAGCTTGCTGGCCTGATCGAGCGCCAGCGTCGCCAGCGCCGCGATCAGGCCAAGACGGAAGGGCTTTCTCGACACGTCAGCCGAGCCCCAGGGCCGCGCGCTCCTTCAGGGCGGCGGCATCGCGCGGCGTGACGTCCGGGAAATCCGGATCAGCGGTTGTGGCATCGAAATACTTCCATGAACGCGAGCATTTTTTCCCCTGCGCAGGATGGACCTCGACCGCCACGCCCGGAACGTCCGGCAGCCGGAATGCACCCGCCGCCGGCTCCCGAAGTCCTCGTAGAACATCGGAAACAATGGCGACCTCGGCGATGTTCACGCCTTCGAGCGCGGTGTTCAATGCAGGCATTTCGACATGCAGCACCGGCGCGGCTTCCAGCGACGAGCCGATGCGCTTGGCGGCGCGCTCCACCTCCAGCGCGCCGGTGATGACGCGGCGCACCGCCTTGACCTGCTCCCATTTCTCCGCCAGCGCGTCATCGCGCCAGAAGGCCGGGATCTCGGGAAAGACTTCGAGATGCACGGACAGCGACGCGTCGGCCTCGCGTTCGGGATAGCGGGCGATCCAGGCCTCCTCGGCCGTGAACGAGAGGATCGGCGCGAGCCATTTCGACAGCGCATCGAACAGCCGGTCGATCACGGTCAGCGCAGCGCGCCGCGTGCGGCTCGACGGCGCATCGCAATAGAGCGTATCCTTGCGGATGTCGAAGTAGAATGCCGACAGTTCCGTGTTCATGAACTGCGCCAGCACCGAGACGACACGCTTGTAGTCGAAGGCGGCATAAGCGTCGCGCACCTCGCCATCGAGCACGGCGAGCCGGTGCAGCATCAGCCGTTCCAGTTCCGGCATGGCGCGCTCCGGGATGGAATCCGAGGCGTTGAAGTGCGCCAGCGAGCCCAGCATCCAGCGCAGGGTGTTGCGCATCTTGCGATAGGTCTCGACGAAGTTCTTCATGATCGCCGGTCCGATCCTGAGATCGTCGGAATAATCCGAAGCAGCGACCCAGAGGCGCAGGATGTCCGCGCCGGACTCGTCCATCACCTTCTGCGGCGCGGTGACGTTGCCCAGCGACTTCGACATTTTCTGCCCCTTCTCGTCGAGGCAGAAGCCGTGCGTCAGCACGATGTCGAAGGGCGCCCGGCCCCGTGTGCCGCAGGATTCGAGCAGGGAAGAATGGAACCAGCCGCGATGCTGGTCCGAACCCTCCAGATACATCACGGTGTCGCGCCCGCCGTCCACCTTGCGGCGGATTCCGGCAAGCCCGGGGAAATGCACCGGGTCCTCCAGGGTGTAGGTGTGGGTCGAACCGGAATCGAACCAGACGTCGAGGACGTCGGTCACTTTCTCATACGCGGCCGGATCGTGGCCGAACGGCTTGAGGAAGCGCGAGCCATCGACGTCGGCGAACCAGGCGTCGCCCCCTTCCTGATCGAAGGCCTTCGCGATCGCCTCATCCACGCGGGCATCGGCGAGCATCTCACCGCTCTCGCGATGCACGAACACGGTGATCGGCACGCCCCAGGCGCGCTGGCGCGAGACCACCCAGTCCGGGCGGTTCTCGATCATGCCGTTGATGCGGTTCTCGCCCGCCGCCGGCACCCATTGCGTCGCCCTGATCGCCGCCAGCGAGACATCGCGCAGGGATTTGTCCCCCAGCGCTTCGATCTTGCGATCCATGGCGATGAACCACTGCGGCGTGTTGCGGAAGATCACCGGCTTCTTGGAGCGCCAGGAATGCGGATACTGGTGCTTCAACCGGCCGCGCGCTACGAGGCGCCCGGCCTCGATCAGCGCCTTGATCACCGCCTCGTTGGCCGTGCCCTTCTCGCCCGTGTCGGTGAGCACGCGATGGCCTTCGAACCCCGGCGCTTCCCTGGTGAAAGCGCCGTCGGCATCGACCGTATAGGGGATATGCGTGTCGATGCCGCGCGCCGACAGCAGCTTGCCGGAGGCCATCCAAATGTCGAAGTCCTCGCGGCCATGGCCCGGCGCGGTGTGCACGAAGCCCGTGCCGGCGTCGTCGGTGACATGGTCGCCGTCGAGCAGGGGGACGTCGAACTCGTAGCCGGGGATGTGGCCGGCAAGGGGATGGGCGCAGGTCATGCCGGCCAGCATTCCGGCCGGGACTGCCTCCCGCAAAGCAAGCGTGATCTTCGCGTTCTTCGCGACATCGTCGGCGAGTTTGGTGGCGAGGATGTAACGCGCGCCGACGACCGGACCAAAGGGGCGCTCGTTCGCCGTCACCTCGTAGAGGCCGTAGTCGATGCGGTTCGAGAAGCTGATGGCGCGGTTGCCCGGCAAGGTCCAGGGCGTGGTCGTCCAGATGACGACGGAAGCGTCCAAGCCGGTCTTCACCGGAAACGCCACCCAGACCATGTCGGAGGTGTGGTCGTGATATTCCACCTCGGCCTCGGCGAGGGCGGTTTTTTCAACCACGGACCACATCACGGGCTTGGAGCCGCGATAAAGCTGTCCGGTGCGGGCGAATTTCATGATCTCGCGGGCGATCTGGGCTTCCGCATGGAAGGCCATGGTCGAATAGGGATTGTCCCAGTCGCCGATGACGCCGAGCCGCTTGAATTCCTCGCGCTGCACGTTGAGCCAGTGGGTGGCGAAGTCGCGGCACTGGCGACGGAACTCGACCACCGGCACCTCGTCCTTGTTCTTGCCCCTGGCGCGGTACTCCTCCTCGATCTTCCACTCGATCGGCAGGCCGTGACAGTCCCAGCCGGGCACATAGTTGGAATCGAAGCCGAGCATCTGCTGCGACTTCGTCACCATGTCCTTCAGGATCTTGTTGAGCGCGTGGCCGATGTGGATGTTGCCGTTGGCGTAGGGCGGGCCATCGTGGAGCACGAACTTGTCACGACCCTTGGACTGTCTGCGAAGCTGGCCGTAAAGGTCGTTGCGCTGCCAGCGGGCAAGGATTTCCGGCTCCTTCTGCGGCAGGCCGGCGCGCATCGGGAACGGTGTTTCGGGCAGGAACAGGGTTTTCGAGTAATCGACGGAGTCAGGTGTCTTGTCGGTCATGACGGGCTCGGAAATTGGGTGCGCGGCGGCAGGAAAGAGCGACGAAATCGGCAAACCCGGCCCGCCCGCGAGCGTGTGAGGCGCTCAGCGGCAGGCCGGGAGGCTAATTCGAAAAGCGCGCGCGAAAAAGGACATGGGCCGCCTCATAGCAATCCGGCGCCGAAAAACAAAGGTTTGCCGCGTCAGATTTTCGTCTGTCGCACGATTGCACGCGCTTTTTCCGCATCGCGGTTCATCTGGGCCACCAGCGCATCGAGGCTGTCGAACTTCTCTTCCGGCCGGAGGAAGGCGAGGAAGGCGACCGTGAGCATCTGCCCGTAGAGATCGCCGGAAAAATCGAACAGCACGACTTCCAGCAGCGGCGGGCCGTTGTCGACGGTCGGCCTGCGCCCGAAACTGGCGACGCCGCCGTAGGTGTTGCCGGCGTGGGCGACGCGCACGGCGTAGATCCCGTGTCGCAGCCCGCACCCCGCGTCGAGCGCCAGGTTGGCGGTAGGGAACCCCAGCGTCCGCCCGAGCTTCTGCCCGTGAATGACCGGCCCCGACACGAACCACTCATGGCCGAGCATGGCGTTCGCGGCGGCGATGTCGCCCGCCGCGAGCGCTTCGCGGATGCGGGTGGAGGACACGGCCATCGCCCCTTCGGCGACCTGATCGACGATCTCGACGGCGAACCCGAACCGGGCACCCGCCGCGCGCAGCGTCTCGGGCGACCCTGACCGGCGGCTGCCGTAGTGGAAATCGGCGCCCGCAACCACGCCGGCGACGCCGAGGCGCCCGACCAGGACCTCCCGCACGAAGGCCTCGGCGGACAGCCCGGCGAGCGCCGCGTCGAAGGTCAGCACGATCAGCGCATCGACGCCGAGGGTCGCGGCCAGCATCGCCTGCGTCCGCGGCGCGGACAGCCGGAATCTCGCCACATCAGGCTGGAAATAGGCGCGCGGATGCGGGTCGAAGGTCAGGATCGCCAGCGGCCGGCCGAGGCGCGCGGCCATCGCTCCGGCACGGCCGATCACATGCTTGTGACCGCGATGCAGTCCGTCAAAATTGCCGATGGCGACGACCGGACCGGCCAGGGTCTCCGGCAGGCCTGAGGGATCGCGCAGCAGGACGGGACTTCCGGGAGCCGGGCCTGAGACGTCGGGAGGGATCGTGCGGGTCAAGTGAACAACAAACGTGAGCGTGCGCCGGGCCGGGTTCGGTGTGGTTAACGGCTTTGCAACGTCGCATCGCATAATCTGGCGGCGCACTGGGATCAACCGTTGCCGTCGACCAGAGGTTTTTGAGGGAAAGTCGCTGAGATGGCCATCAACACATCCATGCCGGTTCTGGTGGTCGACGACTACCAGACCATGGTGCGGATCATTCGCAACCTGCTCAAGCAGATCGGCTTCGAGGACGTGGACGACGCGAGCGACGGTGTATCCGCGCTGGAGCGGCTGCGGCAGCGGCGCTACGGGCTGATCATCTCGGACTGGAACATGCAGCCCATGTCCGGCTACGAACTGCTGCGCCACGTGCGGTCCGACATCGACATGCGGGCCCTGCCGTTCATCATGGTCACGGCCGAATCGAAGACGGACAACGTCATCGCCGCCAAGCGGGCCGGCGTTTCCAACTACATCGTCAAGCCGTTCAACGCGCAGACCCTGAAGTCGAAGATCGAGGCGGTCTGCTGCGGCTGACGCCGTCAGGGGTGCAGCGCCCGCGTCGCAAAGGTCGGCTTCAGCGCCTGCCGCGCGAAGAACGCAGCGAGCGAATCGGCACTCAGGCCGCCGTCCTTCAGCCCGGTTTCCTGGGCGTGGATGCCGTCGATCACGAACAGCGATTCGATGCCGAAGGCGGCGGCGCCGGCCACGTCGGTGCGTATGGCATCGCCGATGCCGAGAATCCGGTCCCGCGTCACGGTGCGTCCTAGCACCCGTTCCATCTCGCGCAGCGCGAAGTCGTAGACCAGCGGGTGCGGCTTGCCGACAAAGGTCACCCTTCCGCCCATGCGTTCGTAGAGATCGGCGATGGCGCCGGCGCAGGGCACAAGCTTGTGGCCCCGCTCCACCACGATGTCCGGGTTGGCGCAGATCAGCTCCTGGTTGCGCTCA
>DAOMXN010000093.1:0-8915 GCA_035437025.1 Beijerinckiaceae bacterium
GAGTCGCGCCTGGTCGAGATCGGCGAGCACGAGGTTCATGCCCCGTCCCGCTGCCTCCCGCGCCAGCTCAAGCCCGATTCCGCTTGCTGCGCCGGTGATCACGGCCGTCCGGCCGGCAAAGTCCTTCATGTCGCGTTTCCGTCCCCGGTCCTCGCCACAAGCGGCGACATACTCGCGAGTATGTTAGTGCCATCCAAGAGGGATGCAAGGCGGAATTGTGCCTCCGGTGAGCGTGGAGGGCAGCCCAGCCGGTCCAAGCGCGGCGCGCAAGAACGCTGGCCATGTCGGCGGCAAATGCGGAGATGCTTTTGCTGGGAGCGAAAACGCACCGTGCCTGACGGCGGCGCCCGAAGACCTGTCGCCGCGTCCGCCGGGATCAGCGCTGTGTCAGCTCGTTCAGTCTCTCGAAGTTGAGGATCCGTACGCCGTCCGGCACGTTCAGCAGGGTCTTTTCCTTGAAGAACTTGGAAAAGGTGCGGCTGACGGTCTCGATGGTCAGGCCAAGGTAATCGGCGATGTCCTGCCGGCTCATCGGCAGCGGCACGGTGGGCGACAGGTGGTGAATGGCGGCAAACCGCTTGCGCAGGGCCAGCAGGAATACCGCGACGCGCTCCTCGGCGCTGCGCCTGCCAAGCACCACGAGCTGGTCCTGCGCGATCATCAGCTCGTTCGAGGCGATCTCGTGCAGGCGACGCAGCAGATGCGGCTTCTCGTCAAGCTGCTGCGAGAATCGGGTGCGCTGGAAACGGCACACGCGCACGTCGTCGACGGCATCTGCCGAAAAGCTGAAACGATCCGAGAGGCTCAGCCCCAGGAAGTCGCCGGGAAGAGCAAACCCGATGATCTGGCGCCGGCCATCCGGCAGGAGCTTGTAGAGCCGTGCCATGCCCTCGGTGACATTGAAGACGTTTGTCGCCTCGTCGCCCTGGCTGAACAGCGTGGTCTTGGCCGGTACGCAGCGCGGATCGACAATGGTGGCCAGGCTGTGCAGCTCCTCGTCGCTCAATGCGTTGCAGACGCTCAGGAAACGAGCGCGGCAATGCTGACAGTCCACCTGCAGTTCAGAACCTGCACAGGGCGGATGCCTCTGCAATGCGCCTGCCGTCACCATGCTGACTCCCTCTTTACCGGTCTGTCCGGCTGCATATGCCCACCTTGTTTGACTCAGGTCAATGAGCGTGTGGCGCGCGCATGGGAGCGATGCCGCTCTTTCGAGTTGGGGGACTGCGCCTTATGGAGGGAGCGTTCGAGGCGCGGCCAATCTGCCGGCACTCACTGGCGGCCGCCGTCGCTGTTTTGCGGCTTGGCGTTCCCGATGCCTCCGTGCAGGCGTGCAAGGCGTTGTGCCAGCGCGATCGCCGCGGCGGTCCCAAGCCGGGCGCCCTGATGGGTGTCTTTGATCGGCGCGACTATGTCCACGCGGTGTTCCGGGCACGCATGGAACCGGTGTTGCAGGGCGGGAGTCGGTTGAAAATCTATGACCTTGTGCTGTCAGATGCGATTGCCGCGCTCTTTGTCTCCGCCATTGTCGACGCCCTCGAAGGGTATGCACGCGCGATGGGGTGCGATCACCTGACCGTCGCCGCGCCGCAAGGCAACGAGTTCAACAGCGTTCCCCTGCCCAGTGTGCTGGAGTCGCGCGGGTTTGGCCATCACGGCTTGCTGATGGGGCGTCGGCTCTAGCATGGGCCCCATATTTTAGACTCTGCTGATGGATGTGACGATTTGTCTCGGACACGGCGCCGGCCCGGCGGGCGAACAAGGGCCGCTACCCAACGCCTTGAATATGCAGGCTAACCGTTCCTGAGCCGCGCGCCGGAGCACGCGGTGCGCGGCCCGTGCGTCGTCCTGACGCGTGGCTGGAACGATCAGACCGAAGTTCAAGCCGCGGCCAGGCAGCCGGTTGATTTGTGTCAAGGAGTGCCAAGGCCCGTGCGGGCAGAAGGGCATGATGAGACTCTAGCGGCATCGGGCGTATTCCAACCTGGGGAAAGAAAATGGCTCCAACAATGACGGGTCGAAAGACCCTGGGGGCGGGAGAGGGCAGTCTGGCTGTCTTCTTCGCCCTTTTTGCGCTTCTGTGGCTTTTCATAGCCTCGAAGACGACCGATGCGGCCTATGCGTTTCACGCGTGGCTGTTCGTGCTCGGCAGTATCGTGGCGGTGGTCGCGATCTTCAAGCGCTACATGGCGCGTCCGGCCGAGGCCCCTCCGCAGGAGATCGACGGTCTGCCGAACTACAACTTCGGCCCGATCAAGTTTGCCTCCGTCATGGCCATGTTCTGGGGCATCGCGGGTTTCCTGGTCGGTGACATCATCGCCTGGCAGCTGGCCTTCCCGGCGTTGAACTTCGACCTGCCTTGGACAAACTTTGGGCGCCTGCGTCCGCTGCATACCTCGGCGGTGATCTTCGCCTTCGGTGGCAACGTGCTGCTGGCGACGTCGTTCTACGTGGTGCAACGCACCTGCCGCGCGCGACTGGCTGGCGACCTTTCGCCCTGGTTCGTGGTGCTGGGCTACAACTTCTTCATCCTGGTGGCCGGCACGGGCTATCTGCTCGGCATCACGCAGGGCAAGGAGTACGCCGAGCCCGAATGGTATGCGGACCTGTGGCTGACCGTCGTCTGGGTGGTCTACTTCCTGGTGTTCGTGCTGACGGTCGCCAAGCGCAAGGAACCGCACATCTTCGTGGCGAACTGGTTCTACATCGCCTTCATCCTGACGATCGCCGTGCTGCATCTGGGCAACAACGCCACGGTGCCGGTGTCGATCTTCTCGCCCAAGAGCGTGATCGTCTGGTCGGGCGTGCAGGATGCGATGTTCCAGTGGTGGTACGGCCACAACGCGGTGGGCTTCTTCCTGACCGCCGGCTTCCTCGCCATCATGTACTACTTCGTGCCGAAGCGGGCGAACCGGCCGATCTACTCCTACCGCCTGTCGATCATCCACTTCTGGGCGCTGATCTTCCTCTACATCTGGGCAGGTCCGCACCATCTGCACTACACGGCGCTGCCGGATTGGGCGCAGACGCTGGGCATGACCTTCTCGGTGATGCTGTGGATGCCTTCGTGGGGCGGCATGATCAACGGCCTGATGACGCTGCAGGGCGCCTGGGACAAGCTCCGGACCGATCCCGTGCTGCGCATGATGGTCGTGTCGGTCGCCTTCTACGGCATGAGCACCTTCGAAGGCCCGCTGATGTCCATCAAGGCGGTCAACTCGCTGAGCCACTACACGGACTGGACCATCGGCCACGTGCATTCCGGTGCGCTCGGCTGGGTGGGCTACGTGTCCTTCGGCGCGCTCTACTGCCTGTATCCCTGGCTGTGGAACAAGCGTGACCTCTACTCCGCCAAGCTGGTGAACTGGCACTTCTGGCTGTCGACCCTGGGCATCGTGCTCTACGTCTCGGCCATGTGGGTTTCCGGCATCATGCAGGGTCTGATGTGGCGCGCCTACACCCAGCTCGGCTTCCTCGAGTACTCGTTCGTCGAGACCGTGGCCGCGATGCATCCCTACTATGTCATCCGCGCCATTGGCGGCCTGCTCTTCGTGGTCGGCTCGCTGATCATGGCCTGGAACCTCTGGAAAACCGTCACGTCCCAGGCCCTCGCCATCCCGGCTCGTCCGGCGGGCGCGGCTGTGGCCGCAGCGTGAGGAGAAACGACAATGGCAACTGAAACACCAGCCAAGAAGTCCTTGTGGGATCGCCACAAGATCTTCGAAACCAACATCGTCGTCCTCATGATCGGCTGTCTCCTGATGGTCTCGGTCGGTGGCCTGGTCGAGATCGCTCCGCTCTTCTACCTGAAGAGCACGATCGAGAAGGTCGAGGGCATGCGACCCTACAGCCCGCTCGAACTGGCGGGCCGGGCGATCTACGTCCGCGAGGGCTGCTACAACTGCCACAGCCAGATGGTCCGCCCGATGCGCGACGAGGTCGAGCGCTACGGCCCCTACTCGCTGGCGGCGGAGAGCATGTACGATCACCCGTTCCAGTGGGGCTCCAAGCGCACCGGTCCCGATCTGGCGCGCGTCGGCGGCAAGTACTCCGACGAGTGGCAGCGGGCGCATCTGGCCAATCCGCGCTCGATCGTGCCGGACTCGATCATGCCGGGCTATCCGTTCCTTCTGAAGGCGGAGCTCGACGTCGACAAGGCCGTAGCGGAGATGAAGGTGCACCGTCTGCTGGGCGTTCCCTACACGGATGACCAGATAAAGAACGCGATGGTGGACCTGAAGGCGCAGGTGAATCCGGACGATCCGAACTCGGACGCGATGCTCAAGCGCTACCCCAAGGCGCAGGTGCGTGATTTCGATGGGAATCCCGAGAAGCTCACGGAGGCCGATGCGCTCATCGCCTACATGCAGATGCTCGGCACCCTGGTCGACTTCAAGCTCTACGACAACAAAGCCAACCTGAGGTGAGGACGGACCATGACTAGCACCTACACGTTCCTTGCCAATTTGGCGCAATCGGCTGGACTGCTCTACTTCATGGCGGCCTTCCTCGGCATCTGTGCCTACGCGCTCTGGCCTCGCAATCGCGAGAAATTCGAACAAGCGGCGGCGATCCCGCTGAAGGAGGACTGATCCCATGGCTGCGCACTTGGAAAAGGACGCCGTCACCGGCACGTCGACGACCGGTCACGAATGGGACGGCATCAAGGAACTGAACACGCCGCTGCCGAAGTGGTGGCTCCAGCTGTTCTACATCACGATCATCTGGTCGTTCGCCTACTTCGTGGTCTACCCATCCTGGCCGCTGGTCTCGAGTTACACGAAGGGTGTCTTCGGGTGGTCGTCGCGGGCGGCGGTCGAGGAAGACCTGGCCGCGCTCCGCAAGCGGCGCGGCGAACAGGCGGCGGCGCTCGAAAAGGCCTCGCTGGACGACATCCGCAAGAGCCCTGACATGTCGCGCATCGCTCTGGCCCAGGGCAAGGCGGCCTTCGGCGACAATTGCGCGCCGTGCCATGGCAACGGCGGCGTCGGCGGCAAGGGCTATCCGAACCTGATCGACGACGAGTGGATCTGGGGCGGAAAGCTGGATGACATCCACACGACGATCACCAACGGCATCCGCTGGACCGCCAACAACGACACCCGTCTTTCGGACATGGTCGGCTTCGTGAAGCAGGGCATGCTGAAGAAGGACGAGGCGGATGCGGCCATTGAGTATGTCCGCTCCATCGCCAAGCTGGACGTCGCCCAGGGCGCCGATCTGGCGAAAGGCAAGAAGGTGTTCGCCGACACCTGCTCCTCGTGCCACGGCGACGATGGCAAGGGCAAGCCGGAGGTCGGTGCGCCTGACCTGACCGATGCCATCTGGCTGTTCGGATCGGATCGCCAGTCCATGACCGAGACGGTATACAACGGTCGCGCGGGCGTTATGCCGGCCTGGACGGGCCGTCTCGATCCGGTGACCATCAAGGCGCTCACCGTCTACGTGCATACACTCGGTGGTGGCAAGTGAACGACATCAAGAACGCGCTGGAGCATGAAACGCATATCGAGGGTCCGCTTTATGCGGCCGCGAAGCGGATTTACCCCCAGCGCGTTCATGGTCTCTTTCGCAATATCAAGTGGTACACGCTGCTGTTCTGCCTCGGCGTGTACTACTTTCTGCCGTTCGTGAGGTGGGATCGCGGCCCCAACCTTCCGAACCAGGCCGTCCTGCTGGATTTGCAGAACCGGCGCTTCTATTTCTTCTTCATCGAGATCTGGCCGCAGGAAATCTACTACTTTACCGGGTTGCTGATCATTGCCGCCCTGGTCCTATTCCTGATGAACTCGATCGGCGGGCGCATCTGGTGCGGCTACCTTTGCCCGCAGACGGTGTGGACGGACCTGTTCATGGCGGTCGAGCGCCACATCGAGGGTGACCGGCGCGACCGCATCAAGCTGGACGCCGAGCCCTGGCATGCCCAGAAGGTCATCAAGAAGGTCGCGAAACACACGATCTGGCTTGGCATTGCCTGGTGGACGGGCGGCGCCTGGGTTCTCTATTTCGCCGACGCGCCGACGCTGGTGAAGGACCTGGTCCATTTCGAGGCACCGCTGACGGCCTATGTCTGGATCGGCATCCTGACCTTCACGACCTACGCGCTGGCCGGTCACATGCGCGAACAGGTCTGCCTCTACATGTGTCCTTGGCCGCGCATCCAGGCGGCGCTGACCGATGAGAAGGCGCTCAACGTCACCTATCGCTATGATCGCGGCGAGCCGCGCATGTCCGTCAAGGAGGCTGCGAAAGCCAAGGCGGCGGGCGGGCCGGCGGGCGACTGCGTCGACTGCATGCAATGCGTGAATGTCTGCCCGACAGGCGTCGACATCCGGGACGGTTCGCAACTGGGGTGCATCCAGTGCGGGCTGTGCATCGATGCCTGCGACACGATCATGACGAAGATCGGTCGCCCGACACGGCTCATCGCCTACGACACGGACGATGCGATCGCCGCCCGGATCAAGGGTGAACCCTACACGTACAAGTTCATCCGCGCCCGCATCGTCCTCTATGTGGCGATCATCGCGTTCGTTGGCGGATTGATGCTGTATCAGCTCGCGACCCGTTCGACCGCTGGCATCAGCATCCTGCATGACCGACAGCCGCTGTTCGTGACGCTCTCGGACGGCTCGATCCGCAACGCCTATACGATGCGGCTCTTGAACAAGAGGCCGGACAACCGCCAGTTCGCGATCACGCTTGAAGGGCCTCTCGGCGCCGCGATCGAGGTTGTCGGTGTGCCGGCGACCGCGGACTGGCGTCCCATCGTCGAGGTGGGGCCGGACCAGACTCGCGAGGTCCGCCTGCTGATCACAGTGCCCAGGGACGCCGTGAAAGAGCGGTCGCAATTGATAACAATCAAGGCGGCCGACCTGTTCGCGGGCGAAAGGGTAAGCGCTGTGGATCATTTTATCGGGCCGGGACCATGACCGGCATTGAGGCCAACCGTGCAATCCTGCTGCGGAGTGATGATCATGCCGACTGAACTCGTCCCTGCCGCCAGGAGCGGCGGGAAGCCGCCGCGCGAGATCACGGGGCGCTTTGTCCTGATCGCCCTGATCCTGTTTTTCGGCGTGGTCGCGACCGTCAATTTCACCATGATGACGCTGGCGACGCGCACCTTTCCCGGCGCGGACGCCCGCAATGGCTACGACGTGAGCCAGGGCTACAATCGGGAGATCGCCACGGCGCGGGCACAGGCCGAGCGAGGCTGGAAGGCGGATGTGGAGTTGCAGCGCACCAACGGCGTGGCCACGCTGACTTTCCGCGTACGCGACGGGGCGTCCAATCCTGTCTCGGGCCTTGCGGCGGAAGCGCGCCTGCGCCACCCGTCGGACCGGCGGCAGGATCATGTGATGGCGCTGTCAGAGACTTCAGCGGGCGTCTATCAGGCGCGCGAAAACCTGTCGCTCACCGGTGCCTGGGATGTCGCTGTCACGGCGCGTTCGCAGGGCGACAAGGTGTTTTCGTCGCAAAGCCGCATCATACTGAAGGACTGAGCCGATGTCCGCTGTCGCTTTGGGGGAAGCGCCGAAGGACCTGTCGCTCTTCGTTCGGCCGGGAGAGGCCGGCGGCGAAGCCATGGACCTGGCCGTTGCCGGCATCAAGTGCGCCGGCTGCATGGCCACGATCGAGAAGGGTCTTGCAAGCGAGCCTGGCATCGTTTCAGCGCGTGTCAATCTGGCTTCCAAGCGCCTGACGGTTGAGTGGCGCAAGGGACAGAACGATCCGGCGCGCATCATTGAACGGCTCGATGAACTCGGATTCCGAGCGCATCCGTTTTCCCCGCGCAAGCTCGACACCGAAGAGGCGCGCGAGGAAAAGCACCTGCTGCGCTGCCTCGGCGTGGCTGCCTTCGCCTCGATGAACATCATGTTGCTGTCGGTGTCGGTGTGGTCCGGCAACGCGACGGACATCACGCCGGAAACCCGGGATTTCTTCCACTGGATCTCGGCGCTGATCGCCCTGCCGACGGCGGCCTATGCCGGACGGCCGTTCTACGAGAGCGCGATCAAGGCGATCAGGGCGCGGGCGGTGAACATGGATGTGCCGATTACCCTCGGCATTCTCCTCGCCCTGACCATGTCGGTTGTCGAAACGTTCAACCACGCGGAACACGCCTATTTCGACAGCGCCGTGATGCTGATCTTTTTCCTGCTGATCGGGCGCTACCTCGACCAGGCGACCCGCCGCAAGACCCGGGAGATCGCCGGCAATCTGGCGACGCTGCGTGCCGAGACGGCGACGAAGATCGCCGCGAACGGGACGCTGGTCGAAGTGCCGGTGGATGCGGTCGACCCCGGCGATCTGGTTCTGGCCAGCCCCGGCCAGCGCATCGCCGTGGACGGATTGATCGAAGACGGGGCCTCGGAAGTCGACCAGAGCCTTGTCACGGGCGAGACGCGCCACGTCGCCGTCACCAAGGGCGATTCGGTCTATGCCGGCACGCTCAACGTCTCGGGCCAGTTGCGCATCCGCGTCACCAAGGCGGAGAGCGGCACGCTGCTGGCGGAGATCGAGCGCCTGTTGACGCGCGCCATTGAGGGACGGTCGCACTACGTGCGTCTGGCGGATCGGGCGGCGCGGCTCTATGCGCCTGTCGTCCATGCCACGGCGCTGATCAGCTTCCTCGGCTGGATCCTGTTCGGACTGGCCTGGCAGAAGGCGTTGATCATCGCCATCACCGTGCTCATCATCACCTGTCCCTGTGCGCTCGGTCTGGCCATTCCCGCGGTGCAGGTGGTCGCGACGCAGGCCCTTTTCCGCCGGTCGGTTCTTCTGCATGCGCCTGATGCGCTGGAGCGCTTGTCCGAGGTCGACACCATCGTCTTCGACAAGACCGGAACGCTGACGCTCCCGGTCCCGGCGCTCGCCAACGCGGCGGCCGTCTCCGGCGACGATCTGGCGCTTGC
>DAOMXN010000094.1:0-8781 GCA_035437025.1 Beijerinckiaceae bacterium
CAGCGTCGCGATCACGCTCTCCGCTTGCGGCTTTTCCACCGGCGCGACGGGTTCCTCGTGCACCGGAGCGCGAAGCGCAGACGGCGTGGCCGCAGGCGCGACGACATCCATGGCGCCGCCCGAGCGCGCAACGATGCCGCTCAGTTCCTGCAGGACCTTGACCTGATCCGAGACCGCGCGGCGGACGGATGCCGTCGCCTCCAGGGTCTGGCGGGGCAGTTCCGCCGTCGAGTGCTTGAGTTCGGCGCGCGTGGCTTCCAGTTCCCGCAGTACGTCACCGGCGGTGGAGCGCAACTGGGTGGCGGTCTCGCCGAAGCCTTCGGTCACGCGGCGGAACAGCGTTTCCGCTTCGCCCAGGGTCCTGGAATAGGCAGCGGACAGCTCCTCCTGGACACGCAGAGCCTCCTCGCCCGACTGCGAACGCAGGGAGGTGAACTGCTGCGCGACGGTCTGCACCGCGTTGCGGATGTTGTCGGAAAGCGAGGTCGCGACGTGGCGAGTGCGCCCTTCCACGCTCTGCAGGGTCTCGTCGACGACCGAGGCGAACGCGCGCATCGAGGCATCCAGCGCTTCCGTACGCTCGGCGAGCGAGGCGGCGATCCGGTCCATTTCGCGCTGGCGCTCGGCGATGGCCTCGTCGGCCTGCTGATGCGCGAGCGTCAGTGTGCGGGTCGCGTCCTGCAGGATGCGCGTGCGATCGCCAAGACGCTCAACCAGCGTGGCGGAGCGGTCCACCGCGTCTTCCGAGGCGCCACGCAGGGCATCGACCTGATCGGCGAGCTGACGGGTGCCGTCCGTGGTGGCGGAGACGATGGCGTTCAGCGTCGCTTCCAGCCGGGCGACCCGGGCCGCCAGATCGGTCTCGACACTGGTCAAGCCTTGCGTGGCATTGGCCAGGATGGTGTTGAGGACGTTGTTCGCATCGCTCAGGCGTCCGAGCACCATGCTGACTTCGCCGCGCAGCCTGGTCTGGGCTTCCTCAAGCGCGTTGACCGACTTGCCGGCGCCGGCCTGCACAGCGGTCTCCAGGTCCGCGAGGCTGCGGGTCAGCTGCTCCGCCGCCGCGTTTCCGCTGCGTGCGATGGAGGCGGCGACTTCCATGCCGCGGCCTTCGAGCGCCTCGACAAAGCGGCTTCCGTGGCGCTCGAAGCTGCCGGCCAGCTCGCTCGCCCGCGTTGCGAAGTGTTCCTGATGCGCGGCCATCTTTTCGGCGAGCGCGTCAGACTGGGCAACGATGCTGGCGGACTCGTCGGTGAACAGCTTGCGCAGTTCCTCGGTGTTGGCGCCGAGACGGCCGGAAACCTCGTCCGCCGTGGAAATCAGCGTGCGGCTGGCAACCTGCGAGACCTGAAGCAGGATGCGATCCACCTCGCTCGCGCGGGTCAGCAGGGACTGGCCCGCCTCGTCGGCCTTCTCGGCCAGCGAGCGGACAAGCAAGGCACCACGGCTCTCGAACGAGGTGCTGAGCGCCTCCAGCCTGGCGATGACGTCGCTCTCGAAGGTCGAAGCCTGGGTCGACAGCACGCCGGACAGTTCCGCAGTACGTGCGCCGAGTGTCGCGGCGATCGCCTCGGACTGTGCGGCCAGTTCCGTCGTCACGGCGCCAACATGCTGGCCGAGGCGCGCGGCCAGCAACTGGGACTGCTCCGCCACGGCGCGGCCGATCTCGTCAACGCGTCCGGACAGCGCGGACTGCATGGCATCGCTGCCCTGCGCCATGGTCTTCGCGAGTTCGTCGGAACGCTGCGCGACCACCGTGTTCAGGCGTGATGTCGCCTGGTCGATCTCGTCGATGCGGCCGGTGAGCGAGGATTGCAGAGCGTCGGTGCCCTGCGCCAGGGTTTTCGCAAACTCCACCGTGCGCTGTGCCAAGCTCTCGCTGAGCTGACGTCCGCGCAGGTCCAGCCCGCCTTCCGCCCGTTCCATGAGCGCGGACAGGCGCTCCGAAATCTCGGCGGCCTTCTGGCTCGTCGATGCCTCGAAGGCCGCGACCTCGCGTGCGAGCACGCTGGCGCGCTCGCCGAGGTTGGATTCGGCCGACGCCACCAGCTGCGAAAGCGTGCTGGCCACATCGGCTGTCTTTGCCGTGGCGCGTTCCTCAAAGGTGGCGAGATGGTTCTGGAGCTGCTCGTTCATGGTCGAGCCATGGACCAGCACCAGCTGTTCGAGGTTGACCGCGCGCTCCACGAAGGCCTTTTCGAAGGCGCTGAACCGCTCGCTGAGGCCAGCCGTGCGATCCTGGACCTCGTCGGCAAGCCGTCTCGCCGTCTCGGCCAGCGTCTCGTTGACGCGCGTGCCCTGGGTCTGCAGCGCGAAGGCGATGTCCTGTGCCGCTTCGGAGAAATGCGCCGTCGTGTCCTGCGTCTTGCGGCGGAAGTCTTCGTGCACGGTTTCGGCGTGCTGAGCGAAGGCTTCGCGCGCCTGCTCGGCATGGGTCAGCAACTGCGTGGACAGATGCTCGCCAGCCAGGGCGTACGCCTCGCGCGTCTGCTCGACATGGGTCGAAAGCTGAGTGGTCAGGTGTTCGCCGGCCAGAACGAAAGCCTCGCTCATCTGGCCGACCCGATCGGCGATCACGTCGGAGACGCGGATCGCCGCGCTGTCAATGTTTTCCTCGAGACGCTTGCCGTCGATGGCGACCGCCTTCTCGACCCGCGCGCTGATTTCGGCCAGCCGATCGGACAGGCTGTGTCCGTCGGTCTGGATCAGATGATGCAGGCGGCTGCTGGCCGTCTCCAGCCCGCGCGTCACGACCTCACCGTTGGTGGCGATCATGTCGGCGATGGCATTGCCGGCCGATTCGATGCCCTGGGCCATGTCCGTGCCGCGCGCCACGATGATCTCGGCGGCGCGGACGCTGGCGGCTTCGACCTGCTCGGTGATTTCTGCGCCACGCGCAGCAAGCCGCTCCGTCGCCTCCTGGCTGACGGTGCTGATCCTGGCGGTCAGCCCTTCGCCGGTGGCGCGCAGGGAGACATCCACTTCTTCGACGCGCGCGCTGAGTGCTTCCAACAGCGTCCTGCTGCCCGTTTCGAAGGATTCGCCGACGATCTGCGCCGATTCCGCGAAGGCGGACTGGATGGTTTCGCCCGTGGACTTCAAGCTGGCCGCCACGGAAGAGCCCCTGTCGGCGATCTCCTGCGTCAGGCTTGCCCCGGTTTCCGCCAGCCTTGCGGCGATCTCGCCGCCGGTCTGGGCGAGGCGGCCGTTCACGTCCTCGCCGGTTGCGGCGATACGCGATGAAACGTCCTCGCCCGCGCTGGAAAGACGCTGGATGACATCCCCGGAATGGGACGACAGGCGTTCGACGATGGCGTCCGACGCGGCGGACAGGGTTTGCGTCACCTCGTTGCGCTTCTCGTCGAGCTGCATGGACACGCGGCTGGCGATGTCGCCGACATTCGCGACAAGAGAGGTCGACATGGACGCCAGCTGATGCGACATGCCTTCCTCGGCCGACAGCATGGCGATGCGAACGCGCTCGGCATTGGCGTTCAGCGCATCGCGCTGCGAGGCGAGTTCATTGAGAAGCGAACGGATCTTGAGTTCGTTCTCGCTGTATGAGCGCTCCAGCGCCGAGACTTCGGAATGCACGAGCGTTTCCAGTTCGCCGGCGCGTCCGATGGCCCGCTCGATGCCGTCGCCCATCGAGGCGACTTCGCGGCGGATGGCCTGGCCGAGCGTGAACACCTTCTCGCTCGCAATCGATTCCGGCTCGGACAGACGCGCCGCGATCAGGCCCAGGGCCTGGGCGGCGGAGCGCATCTCCTGGGCGCGGCGCTGGACCGCCGCAAGCACGAAGAACAGCGTGATCGGCAGCAGCACGGCGACGGTGGCGAGGATAGCGGGCGTCGCGGAGAAGGGACGCAGGGCGCCATCCGGCGCGACGAAGAAACCGCCCGGCTGGGAAAGATAGAGAGCGGTACCGGCGAGCCAGAGAAGCGAAGCGAGGACCGCCCAGACAATCGGCGCCCTGGAGGGCTTGCCCTGCAACGCTCCGAGGAGCGCCTGGACCGAGACGCGGTCATCATTGGCGGCGAAACGGGGGGCGGGTGCTTCGGTCGGTGTCTGATCCTGCGCACTGGCGGGCGCCGCAGGCTCCAGGGCCGTTGTCACCGTCAGGCCGGGGGCGTCGGAGGTCGCCGGCTTGCTGGCGGCGTTGCGCACCTTGGTTTCCGCAACCCTGCCCAGTTCTCGCGCGAAGGCATCGTCGCCCTCGTTAACGGAGGGCAGGCGCGGCGGCGTTTCCCTGGCGGCCTCGGGCTTCGTGCCCGCCGGAAGTCCGGTCAGCGCCTCTTCGATGGCAGACAGAGCCGCTTCTGTCGGATCGGAGGATTTCTTCTGAATTGCCATGTCAACGCCTCGTAACGCTGCGCCTCTGTGCGAGGCAGGTCGTCACAATGCCGTCCTCTGGCCTCTGGACCGGCATGGTAAACGACCTCTAAAGGCCTTCAGTCTAGCCGGTCGAACCTTGTTGGGAAACAGTTGGGTTAACTCAATTGCAAACTTCGTTAACGATGACGGCCGGTCCGGCGCGCAAGAGGCAAATCGACCTTCCATTTTCTGCCGATGTTAACCCGTGATCACTAGAAGGGGGGACCAGAAGAAGCGCAACAGGGGTCCTTATGTTTTCTTCCGATCAATCCGCCACCACAAAAATGGGTGGCATCGCCTCGTTTGAACGCCCCATCGATCTCGTGCATCTGGCAAGGCAGACGCTGGGCGACAGGGCGCTGGAGCAGGAGATCCTCTCGCTCTACGTGAAGCAGGCGCGCTCGCTTCTGGCACGGATCGAGCAATGCGGCTGCGGCCGCGACCGTTCCGACCTCGCCCATACGCTGAAGGGGTCCTCGCGCGCCGTGGGTGCCTGGCAGGTTGCCCAGGCGGCGGAAGCTGTGGAAATCGTGCCGCCGGGCCGCGACGCCGAATTCGACGCAGCGCTCAAGGCGCTCCACACCTGCATTGAAGCGGCCTGCGACACGATCGGCGACCTGCAGCGCGCCCACTGAGGGGGGCGATTGCCCCGGCAGCAGGCGCGCGGACGGAAAATCCCTCTCGCCAAAGGCGCTTGCAGAGACTAGAGGAACGCCGCGCGCCCTCCGGGGCGCGGCGCTCACTCATATTGCCGGGATTGTCCAGCCATGCCGAAAATCACGTTCGTCGCCGCCGATGGCACGCGTCGCACCGTCGAAGCCGAAAACGGTTCGACCGTCATGGAGGCGGCGATCAAGAATGGCGTCCCCGGCATCGAGGCGGAGTGCGGCGGGGCCTGTGCCTGCGCCACCTGTCACGTCTATGTCGATGCGGAGTGGACCGCGGTCACCGGCAAGCCCGAGCCGACCGAGGAGGACATGCTCGACTTTGCCTTCGACATCCGTCCAAACTCACGTCTGTCGTGCCAGATCAAGGTGAGCGACAAGCTGGATGGGCTTGTCGTGCAGACGCCGACGAAACAGGCCTGAGGCGCAACGCCCGGATCGCCTGCCACGGCGCGCCGGTCCGTGCAGCGCCGGTTCAGGCGCGCACCGAACCCGGTTGCGCCGCGCCTGAACCCGTCCCTTCCCGAAAGACTGTTTCCTGACCCTGCCTCGGGTCGCGCGGAACGATGAAGGACAGCACCAGCGAGATCGTCGCGATCACGGCGCCGGACTGGAACACCAGGGAAGGGTCCTTGATCCAGAGCAGGCCGAAGACGAATGGAATGAACACCGCCGCTATGTGGTTGATGGTGAAGGCGACTGCAGCCGTCGGCGCCATGTCCGCCGCATCGCCGATCTTCTGGAAGTAGGTCTTCTGGGCGATCATCAGCGTCATGATGACCCCGTCGAGGATGAACAGAACGGCTGCGACGCGACCATCATCGACAATGGCGTAGCCCGCGAACACCAGGATCAGGCAGACGTTCTCGATCATGATGGCATGGCGCTCGCCGATGCGGCTGATCAACGAGCCGAACCACGGGGCGAGCAGCATGTTCAGGCAGGCGGTCGCAAGCAGCAGCAGGGCGACTTCCGGCAGCTTGAAACCAAACTTCTCGACCAGAAGGAACCCGGCGAAGGCGCTGAAGATCTGCCGACGGGCGCCGCTCATCAGCGTCAGGGCATAGTAGAGCCAGTAGCGCGAGCGCAACACGATCGTCTTGCGTTGTGGCACGCTGCCTTCGATATGGGGGAACCAGCGCCAGACCACGATGGTCAGAAGTGTTCCCGCGCCGCCAAGCACCGCGAACAGGATGGAATAGTCGGTCAGCCCGATCCACCAGAGCGCGGCCATGCCAGCATAGGCGATGATCGACGCCGCCGCGCCGGCACTTGCGACCTTGCCCATCATCCGGGCGGCGGCGGCCTTGGGAAACAGTTGCAGGGCCAGAGACTGATTGGCCGTCTCGGAATAGTGAAAGCCGATCGACATGATGGTCGTGGTGATCACCAGCCCGGTCAGCGACGGCAGGAACCCTGTGATCATGATTCCGAGCGCCAGGATGATCAGCGCGACAAGAGCGAAGGTCTGCTCCCGCATCACCGCGAACCAGGCAATGGCCGTGAAGGCCAGGAAGCCGGGAATTTCGCGCACGCTCTGCACGATGCCGATCTCCAGCCCGCCAAAGCCGGCAGATTCTTTCGCGAAATTGTTGAACAGGACGCTCCAGCCGGCGAAGCCGAGGAAATTGATGAAATTGAGCGCCATCAGAAAGGCGAGCGGCGAGCGCGAGGTCTGCGGCATGGCGAAAAATTCCGGCCGGGCGCGACGTGCGCTCACGATTTTCTTAGAAGGCGAAGCATAGCGGTCCCGGCATGCCGGTCAACCCGGCGCGGCAGGCGCGCTGTTTGTCTTGTCGCAAAGCAGGGCCATATTCAACGGCCTAGAGTGACCCAATGCAAAGGAGGCTCTGATGTACAAGAAGGTTCTGGTCCCGGTCGATCTCGCCGACATGGAGGTTGCCAGTCCGGCGCTCCAGCGTGCGACCGCGCTCGCGGCAGCTTCGGGCGGGGAGCTCCGCCTGGTCAATGTCCTGTCGCTGATCCCGGCGGCCTATCTCGACTACATGCCGGCGAACTTCGACGTGCAGGAGCGCGAGCGCGCCCAGTCCGACCTCAAGGCGCTCGCCGCCAAGCAGGGCTTGCCGGAGGGCAAGGTGTCGAGTGTCGTGCGGCTCGGCGCGATCTACCACGAAGTGCTCGCCGAGGCGAAGGAATGGGGTGCCGACCTGATCGTCACGGGATCGCATGATCCGACGTTCGCGACCTATCTGATCGGCTCGAACGCCGCCAGCATCGTGCGCCATGCCCATTGTTCGGTGCTGGTGGTGCGCAAGAAGGACGTGTGAGGGCCGATCAGGCCGGCCGCGGCCGGTCCTGCGGAAGCACGGCTTCCGGAATGGCCGCGGCGACAAACCGGCGCGGCCGGTTGTTGACAACGTAGCGCCATGACCAGAAGCCGAACAGGCCGGCAAAACCGATGATGGCGGCCGCCAGCAGCCATTGGCCCTGCAGGGCAGCGCGCCCGCCCAGGAAGGCGAGCGTGCCGGTGGTCGCCATTCCCAGCATCCCGGACAGCGCCAGCATGAACGGATTGCGCCCGCTGTGGAGGAGCACCTGCGGATTTTCCGTCGCGGCGCGGCGGCACAGCGCCGTGATGAATGCGCGATAGGCCTGGCCCTGGCGCTCGACCTGCACCATGCCCCTGAACGTGCGATCCTCCAGGGAGATGGTCTTGCCGTCGCGGCTGTAAATCTTGGCCCGGTAGCCCGACATGTCGATGCCGCGCGGCGCGAAAAACAGCCGGATCGTCGCGATGGCATGATAGGGATAGACGTACTGCTGGCCTGCCTGCCAGGCGATCAGTTCCTTGCGCCCGAGTTCGAGGCGTGTCTCGGCGGCAAACGGGCGGGACCGGTAGGCATAGGAGAGCGTCGGCGTGTCCATGGCGGGCTTCCTGCCCGAGCGCGCCGGCGTTGTCCATGGACGGAACCGGCAATTTACGGACCTTCGCCTTTTTCCTCGATTTTGTGCCGGCTTGATGGCAGAGATCGGCCATGAAGACACTGATCCTGATGCGTCACGCCAAGGCCGAGCCGCAGCGCGGCAAGGACGACTTCCTGAGAGCGCTGGCCGAGCGCGGGCGAACGGCAGCGCCGCTGGTCGGGGGCTTCCTCAAGACGAACCGGCTCGTCGCCGAACGTGTCCTTGTGTCCGGAGCGGTGCGCACGCGGGAGACCTATGCGCTGGCGGCGGCCATCGCCGGCCTGCCGCCGGCCGAGTTCCAGAACGATCTGTATCTGGCTCCGGCGAACGCCTTGCTTGCCTTTATCCGGAAGACGCCGGCGCGCTCGAAGTCGCTGATGATCATCGGCCACAATCCGGGTCTCGCCGAGTTGACCCAGTGGCTGGCGGCGCCCGAGGAAAGCGACGGCGCGGCGCTCTTCAAGGCGGCCCGCAAGTTCCCCACCGCCTCGGTGGCGGTCTTCGATGTGCTGACGCCGTGGAGTGAAGTCGGCGAGGGCGATTGCGCGCTCAAGCGCTTCGTCACGCCTTCGGATCTGGGCGGCCACGACGAGGACTGACGTGAGCCGCGACGGTTTCGGAAGCTTCACCGATTCGATGCGCAACGCGTCGGCGAGCCTGTTCGACTACCTCGGCAGTTTCGGCCAACCCACGCTGAGGCTTGGCGTCACCGGCCTCTCGCGCTCCGGCAAGACGGTGTTCATCACCGCGCTGGTGCATGCGCTCATCAGCGGCGGGCGGCTGCCGGTGTTTCGCGCGCGGGCCGAGGGCAGGCTGG
>DAOMXN010000095.1:0-8743 GCA_035437025.1 Beijerinckiaceae bacterium
GGACGGTCCGCCCGTCGCGGGCCCCGAGGCGGTGGCGGCAGCGGCATGGGCGGATTGCAAATCCTTGAGCCGGCGCAGGGCTTCGTCCGGGGTCGGCAGGTCGGCCACATAGGCGAGGCGAACCAGCAGCATCTCCGCCGCCGCGAAGGGACGGTTCGCCGCCTGCACCTCCTGCAAGCCCTTGAGCAGGATCTGCCAGGCGCGGGTGAGTACTTTCTGCGACAGGGTGCGCGCGAAAGCGAGGCCGCGCACGCGTTCCGTCTCGCTGAGGGCGGCATCGCCGGCATCGCCCGGCACGATCTTCAGCCGCGTCACGAGATGCACGTATTCGGCGATGTCAGCGATGATGCTCGCGGGATCGGCGCCGGAATCGTACTGGTTCTTCAATTCGGTGAGGGCGGCGGCGATGTCGCCCTTCATCAGCTGCTCGAACAGGTCGATGACGCGGGCGCGATCGGCCAGCCCCAGCATCCGCCGAAGCTCTTCCGCGCCGATCGCACCGTGCCCGTGCGCGATGGCCTGATCCATGAGCGACAGCGCGTCGCGCATCGAACCCTCGGAGGCGCGGGCGATGAGCGAGAGCGCATCATCCTCGATCTCGGCGCTCTCCCGGGCGGCGATGCCGCGCAGATAAGCGATCATCTCGCTGGCGGCGATGCGCCTCAGGTCGAAGCGCTGGCAGCGCGACAGCACCGTTACCGGAACCTTGCGGATCTCGGTGGTCGCGAACAGGAACTTCACATGCGGCGGGGGTTCCTCCAGGGTCTTCAAGAGGCCGTTGAAGGCAGCCGTCGACAGCATGTGCACTTCGTCGATGATGTAGACCTTGTAGCGCGCGTAGGCCGGGCGATAACGCACGGCGTCGATGATCTCGCGGATATCGCCGATGCCGGTATGGGAGGCCGCATCCATCTCGATGACATCGACATGGCGGCTTTCCAGGATCGCCTGGCAGTGCTTGCCGTAACCCGGCAGGTCGATGGTCGGGCCGCCGCCGGCCTCGGTCTCGTAGTTCAGCCCGCGCGCGATGATGCGGGCCGTCGTCGTCTTGCCGACACCGCGCACGCCCGTGAAGATATACGCCTGATGGATGCGGTTCTGCGCAAAGGCATTGCGCAGGGTGCGCACCATCGGTTCCTGGCCAATGAGATCGGCAAAAGTCTGCGGCCGGTATTTTCGCGCCAGCACGCGATAGGCGGACGCCGCAGGCGCGGGGTCACTGCCGAAAAGCGCACCGTTCTCGCCGGCACCGCCTGTTTCTGGATGATCGGCCATGCGATGTTCAGCCGGCGCTGGAGCGAAGGAGAATGGGTGGGAGACCGGACAATAACCCGCCCTTGCTCGTTAGGGCTGCTTCCTTCCGGACCTGACCCGGTTGGCGAGTGGAACGTCCACCGCCGGTCTCCCGCCGCCTATATCGGGCAAGTGACCCAAGAAAACAAGCTTGGCGCGCGCGCATGCTTTTGGATAATCCTTGTCAGACAACGAGGGACATCATGCGCCGCTTTTCCGTTCATCCCAAGATCGCCGAGACAACCGCCGTCGTCGGGGACCTGCCGCTGAGCCGGGTCCTGCTCGCCAACGAACGGCGCTATCCGTGGCTGATGCTGCTGCCGCGCACCGAGATCGACGAAATCTGCGATCTTCCCGAGGCCGATCAGGTGCAGCTGATCCGGGAATCGGCCGCCGCGAGCCAGGCCATCCGCACGCTGTTCAATCCGGACAAGCTGAACATCGGGGCGCTCGGCAACATGGTGCGCCAGTTGCACTATCACGTGGTCGGCCGCTGGACGAGCGACGCGAGCTGGCCCGGGCCGGTCTGGGGCAAACCGCTCGATCATCCCTACGCGCCCGAGGCGCTGGCGGCGGAGGTTGCCCGGTTCCGGCAGGCGCTGGCACCGGCCGGCCTGAAGGCCGCCGCGGAATGAACCCCTTCTTCCTGAGCGAAAGCGGTTCGCCGCAGCATCTGGGATTTGCCCATTTCGAGTTCGATCGCGCGGCGCATCTGCGCGAGGACCCGGCCGGGCTCGACGCGCTGTTCGCCAGACCCGACTGCCGTGTCCTCGCCCTCGCCGGCGAACAGGTGCTGCTGCGGAATGAAACGCCCCTAGATCCGCTGTTCCGGACGCAGGACCTGCCGGATGACCCTGCCTGGCGCGAGCGGGCCTTCATCGGCCTTGAGCACGGTGCGCCGCGCTTCGCGGTCGCCTATGGCAGCCAGGCGGCGGAGACGCTCGGGCAGCGCACCGGCATCAGCCTGGTGGGGCTGAGGCAACTCGCCGTCGAGACCCTGCTCTCGCCCTCGGCGCTGGGGGCGCTGGCTTGCGCCAAGGCGCTGCTGTTCTGGCATTCGCGGCGCCGGTTCTGCTCCGTTTGCGGCCAGCCGTCGAAGGCGACACAGGGCGGCTGGAGGCGCGATTGCCCCTCCTGCAACGCCCAGTTCTTCCCGCGCACCGATCCGGTGGTGATCATGCTGGCCGTGCGCGGCGAGCACTGCCTGATGGGCCGGCAGAAGCAATTCATTCCGGGCATGTACTCGGCGCTCGCCGGCTTCTGCGAACCGGGTGAGACCATCGAGGACGCCATGCGTCGCGAAATCCTGGAGGAGGCCGGCATACGCGTCGGGCGGGTGCGCTATCTTGCGTCGCAGCCCTGGCCGTTTCCCGCCTCGTTGATGATCGGAGGCCTGGCCGAGGCCGTGAGCGAGACGATCCTGCGGGATGAAACGGAACTCGAAGATGCGCGCTGGTTCTCGCGCGAGGAGGTCCGGCAGATGCTGCGGCGCCAGCATCCGGACAACCTCTGGGTGCCGATGAAGTTCTCGCTGGCCTCGCAGCTGGTGCGGGCCTGGGCCGAGGGCGGGGCGGAGTTTTGAACCGGCCGGAAAGAATCCCTCGTGACAAGGGCGGAACATCGCCCTAGCTTTCGGCCATCCGCCGGTGGGAGGCGCCGGCACCGCAGACAGGGAGCTATCGATGAAATACCGCATGACGACTTTTGCCGCTCTGCTTCTGGCCGGCACCATGCTGGCCGGGACGGCGGATGCGCGCAGCGTGAAATGGGCGCGCTCGGGCGACGCGCTGACGCTCGACCCGCATTCGCAGAACGAAGGCCCGACCTCGACGCTCGGCCACCAGATCTACGAGCCGCTGGTGACCCGCAAGGTCAGCGGCGAACTGATCCCGACCCTGGCAACCTCCTGGCGCATCCTCCCGGACGATCCGACGACCTGGGAGTTCAAGCTGCGGCAGGGCGTGAAGTTCCACAACGGCAATGCCTTCAACGCCGATGACGTAGTGTTCTCGATCGAACGCGCGATGTCGCCGACCTCGGACTTCAAAGGTCTGTGGGCCTCGGTCGAGTCGGTGAAGAAGGCCGACGAATTCACGGTCCACATCAAGACCAAGGGACCGAACCCGATCCTGATCCAGAACATGACGAACACGTTCATCATGGACAAGGAATGGACCGAGGCGAACAACGCCGTGAAGGTCCAGGATTTCAAGAACAAGGAAGAGAATTTCGCGGTGCGCAATGCCAATGGCACCGGCGCGTTCCAGCTCGTCTCGCGCGAGCCGGACGTGAAAACCGTGCTGAAGCGCAACGACAACTACTGGGGCAAGGGCGAGGTCCCGCTGGAGGTGACCGAGATCGTGTTCACCCCGGTCAAGGCCGACGCGACCCGCATCGCCGCGATGCTCTCCGGCGAGGTCGACTTCGTCCAGGACGTGCCGGTGCAGGACATCCAGCGGCTGAAGTCGCAGGCCGGCCTGAAGGTCAACGAAGGCCCCGAAAACCGCACCATCTTCCTGGGCATGGACGTCGCCGCGCCCGAACTTAAGGGCTCGGACGTGAAGGGCAAGAACCCCTTCGCCGACAAGCGCGTGCGTCAGGCCATGAACATGGCGATCAACCGCGATGCCATCCAGCGCGTGGTGATGCGTGGCCAGTCGCGCCCGACCGGCACGATCGCCCCGCCGTTCATCGACGGCTACACCCCCGAAATGGGCAAGCCGCCGGCCTATGACGTGGCCAAGGCCAAGGCGATGCTGGCGCAGGCCGGCTATCCCAACGGCTTCTCGGCGACTCTGAACTGCCCCAATGACCGCTATCTCAACGACGAAGGCATCTGCCAGGCCGCCGTCGGCATGCTCGGACAGATCGGCATCAAGATCAACATGGTGGCGCAGTCCAAGACACTGCACTTCCCGCTGATCCAGAAGAACCCGCCCGAGACGCAGTTCTTCCTGCTCGGCTGGGGCGTGCCGCCGTTCGATTCCGATTACATCTTCACCTTCCTCTACCACACGCGTGAAGGCGCGCGCGGCGGCTGGAACGCCCTCGGCCTGTCGGACAAGGCCCTGGACGCCAAGATCCAGTCTCTGGCCTCGCAGACCGACCTCGCCAAGCGCAAGGCCACGGTCGCGGAGATCTGGAAGGAGTTGCAGGACCAGACCTACTACATCCCGCTGCACGACCAGATGCTCGCCTATGGCATGAAGAACGACATCGACATTCCGGTTCATCCCGACAACACGGTCTGGATGAAGTACGTGTCGTTCAAGCGCTCGTAAGGACAAGGCGCGAAAGGTTGGGCAACCCGCTCCAGGCTGGCGATCTGGCCGATCGCCGGCGACGGGGCGGGCGCCCGATCCCTGACCTGCTGCCGGATGGGACCGGGCCGGATCAGGCCATGACCCCAGCCTGACCCGCAGCCGTACCTTTCCCCGCAACGGGAGAGGGATGTCCGCACCCTTTCGGAACCACCATGCCCGGCTATATCCTTCGGTCTCTCCTGCAAGGCATCGCCGTCATGCTGGTCGTGGCGGCGCTTGCCTTCGCCATGTTCCGCTATGTCGGCGACCCGATCGCCAACATGGTCGGACAGGAGGCGAGCCAGAAGGACCGGCAGGAGCTGGCCGAGAGGCTCGGCCTCAACGATCCCGTCCCGGTGCAGTTCTGGCGCTTCATCGCCAATGCGGCGCAGGGCGATTTCGGCATCTCCTTTCGCCAGCAGCGGAAGGTTTCCGACCTGCTGCTCGAACGCCTCCCGGCGACGATGGAACTGGCCCTGCTGTCCGCCATCTTCGCCACCATCGCCGGCACCGCGTTGGGCGTCTACACCGCCATGCGGCGCGACGGCTTCCTGTCGAACCTGCTGATGAGCCTGTCGCTTGTCGGCGTTTCTCTGCCGACCTTCCTGATCGGCATCGGGCTGATCTACCTGTTCGCGGTGGTCCTTGGCTGGCTGCCGACCTTCGGGCGCGGCACGCCGACAAAGATCGGCTGGTGGACCACGGGCCTCTTGACCCTCGATGGCTGGAAGCGCCTGATCCTGCCCACCCTGACGCTCGGGTTCTTCCAGCTGACGCTGATCATGCGGCTGGTCCGTTCGCAGATGCTGGAGATCATGAGCACGGATTACGTTCGCTTCGCCCGCGCCCGGGGCATTCCGGAGCAGACCATCCGCTATCGCCACGCGCTGAAGAACGCGCTTGTTCCGGTGGTCACCATCGCCGGGCTGCAGCTCGGCAGCGTGATCGCCTTCGCCATCGTCACCGAAACGGTGTTCCAGTGGCCGGGCCTCGGCGCGCTGTTCGTCAACGCGGTGCAGTTCGCGGATGTGCCGGTGATGGCGGCCTATCTGATGTTCGTGGCCTTCGTCTTCGTCATCGTGAATCTCATCGTCGATCTGACCTATGTCGCCCTCGATCCGCGCATCGCGCTTGGCGAGAAGCGGGCACGATAGCACCATGACCCAGACTCCCGTGCCGAAACTGACGTTGCGCCAGAAACTGGATCGGTTCCTCGATTCCGATTTCGTGCATTCCTTCAAGTCGACTCCGACCGCGGTCGTATCGGCTCTGGTGTCGCTTGTGCTCATCCTGGCCGCCATATTCGCGCCCTGGATCACGCCGCAAAATCCGTTCAATCCGGCATCGCTCAACCTGATGGACGGCCTAACGGCGCCGATGCAGCCGGGAATGGGCTCGAACCGGGTGTTCTGGCTGGGCGCCGACGAACAGGGGCGCGACGTCTTCTCCGCCCTGCTCTATGGCAGCAGGATCTCGCTGTTCGTCGGCTTTGCCTCGACGGTGTTTTCGGCTGCCGTCGGCGTGAGCCTCGGCCTGCTCGCCGGCTATTTCGGCGGCAAGGTGGACGCTTTGATCATGCGCGTGGCCGATGTGCAGCTGTCGTTTCCCGCGATCCTCGTGGCCCTGCTGGTGTTCGGCGTGGCGCGTGGCCTCATTCCGGCGCAGCAGCAGGAACAGGTGTCGCTGTGGGTGATGGTGGTCGCCCTCGGCCTCGCGAATTGGGCCCAGTATGCGCGCACGGTCCGCGCCTCCACGCTGGTCGAACGGCAGAAGGATTATGTGTCCGCGGCGCGCATCATCGGCCGGGCGCCGGGGCCGATCATGGGGCGGCATGTGCTGCCGAACGTCGCCGGACCGGTCCTGGTGATCGCCACGATCAATCTCGCCCTGGCCATTCTGGAGGAGGCGACGCTGTCCTTCCTCGGTGCCGGCCTGCCGGTGACCCAGCCGTCGCTCGGCACGCTGATCCGCTTCGGCCAGCAGCAGCTGTTCTCCGGCGAGTGGTGGATTCTGGTCTTCCCGGCCGCGATGCTGGTGGCGCTGGCCCTGTCGATCAACCTGCTCGGCGACTGGCTGCGCGACGCGCTCGACCCGAAGATCAAGTGAGGACGCCGGCAGGATTGGGATGACCCGGCCAAAGCCGGTGTCATTCCTTTCTTCCCCGAGCCCCAGCCTATCGACCGCGCGATTCCGCCGCCGGATAGACGCCAAGGATCTTCAGTTCCTTGGAAAAGAAGCGCAGCTCCTCCAGCGCGTTCTTCAACGGCGTCTCTTCGGGATGGCCCTCGACATCGGCGTAGAATTCGGTCGCGGTGAAGGCGCCGCCGACCATGTAGCTTTCCAGCTTGGTCATGTTGACGCCGTTGGTCGCGAAGCCGCCCATCGCCTTGTACAGCGCCGCCGGCAGGTTGCGCACGCGGAAGATGAACGTGGTGATGGTCTTGCCCTCATAGGGCGGCGGGATCACCAGCGACTTCGACAGAATGACGAAGCGCGTGGTGTTGTTCTGCTCGTCCTCCACATCCTCGGCGAGAATATCGAGGCCATAGATTTCGGCGGCAAGGCGCGTCGCCAGCGCGGCGCGGGATTTGTCGCCCCATTCCGCCACCTCACGCGCCGCGCCGGCGGTATCCCCCGCCACATGGGCCCTGGCGCCCAGCTTGCGGATGATCTTGCGGCACTGGCCCAGGGCGTGCACGTGGCTGTAGATGTCCTTGATGCCGTCGAGCCTTGCGCCCTTCGGCGCCATCAGCTGGAAGCGGATCGGCAGGAACCCCTCGCCGATGATGTGCAGTCCGGACCTCGGCAACAGGTGATGGACGTCCGCCACGCGGCCGGCGATGGAGTTCTCGATCGGGATCATGCCGAGCGCGGCCTTGCCGGTCTTCACCGCCTGCAAGGCATCCTCGAAGGTGGCGCAGGGCAGCGCCGTCCAGTCCGGATAGGTCTCCTTGCACAGGATATGCGAATTCGCCCCGAGTTCCCCCTGGAAGGCGATGCTGGTTCTGGCTTTGCTGTCGGGCACGGTGGCTTTCCGGTCGTGTTAGCGGGCGAGCATGGCGCGGGCGCGGTCGAGATCTTCCGGCGTGTCCACGCCGAGCGGCACCGTGTCAACCACGGAGAAATCGATGCGCATGCCGTTCTCCAGCGCGCGCAGCTGTTCCAGCCGCTCGCGGCTCTCCAGCCAACCCGGGCTGAGCGCGACAAATCTTCGCAGCGCCGAGCGGCGATAGCCGTAAAGGCCGATGTGATGGAACAATGGTCCCTCGCCGGTGGGCGCGGTGGCCCTGGTGAAATACAGCGCGCGATACCGGTTCGGACTGACCGGCGTGCCGACGGCTTTCACGACGCTCGGCGCCGCGCGCTCCTCCTCGCGCCGGATCTCGGCAACGATGGTGGAGATGTCGACGGCGCTGTCCGAGAGCAGATCGAGGGCGGCCCGCACCGGCTCTGGCGCGATGGTCGGCAGATCACCCTGCACGTTGATGACGATGTCGTAGGTTCCGGCAGGATCGAAGCGTTCGACCGCCTCGTGGATGCGATCCGAACCGGAGGGGTGGTCGGCGCGCGTCATCACCGCCTCGCCGCCGGCCTGCCGGATCGCGGCGGCAATGGCATCCGAATCGGTCGCCACGACAACCGGCCCGACACCGGCCTCGACGCCCCGGCGCCAGACATGCACGATCATCGGTTCGCCGTGGATGTCCGCCAACGGCTTGCCCGGCAGACGGGTGGCGGCCATGCGGGCCGGAATGAGCACGACCGCCTTTGTCATGGCCGCAATCTCCAGAAGTCCTTTGGCGCTTTCCACGGCCACCGCGCGAAAAATTGCCGGCATGGCTTGAAAGCGGGTCAAAAAGTAGAATAGGAGGGGCGCTTATACGGGTTGCGCGAAGCGGTGCAAAGCGGCTAATCAGCAGGTGGCGCACAGGAGCGCCTGTTTGAGGATTTCGCGCCGCGCGGGGCGCAGGTTTTGAGCGGGAGTTCGGCCGGCTTGGCCAGGCTCCGCGGAGGTCAGGGCATGGACGCGAGTGAATTCAACAAATACGCCGGCGCAGTGCTGGGCACGCTGACGTTGTCGATGGGTCTGTATTTCCTGTCCCACGGCCTCGTTTCACCCCAGAAGCCTGCCAAGCCGGGTTGGGACC
>DAOMXN010000096.1:0-8709 GCA_035437025.1 Beijerinckiaceae bacterium
GCGTCTTCAGCGCCGCAAGGGTGGCGGAATGGCCGTTGAGGAAGGCAAGACCGATGAGGAAGGGCGCGCGCATCGCCTCGGCCTGCGCCGCAACAATGCCCTCGTTCAGCGCCGCGACCTTCTCGGTCACAGCCCGCGCGCTTTCCTCCCGGGCGAAGGGATTGGGATGAAAAGCCTCGAACATCAACTGGGGAAGCCGATGTGCGATGACCAGTGGCGCGAGAAAGAACGAATTCATGGCGTCCTCCGATGGAGCAAGGCCGGCAAGCGCCCCGGCGAACGGCGGCGCTGAGCGCCGCCGTCCAAGCCTAGGCCAGGGACCGGCCCGGCGTCTCTTCGACTATTGCATGGTCGGGATGACGAAATCCGCGCCGTCCTTGATGCCGGATGGCCAGCGGGCGGTGACGGTCTTCGTCTTGGTGTAGAAGCGGAAGGCATCCGGCCCGTGCTGGTTGAGGTCGCCGAAGGCCGAGCGCTTCCAGCCGCCGAAAGTGTAGTAGGCCAACGGCACCGGGATCGGCACGTTGACGCCGACCATGCCGACATTGACCCTGGCGGCGAAGTCGCGGGCGGCGTCGCCATCGCGGGTAAAGATCGCGGTGCCGTTGCCGTATTCGTGGTCGTTGGTCATTTTAAGGGCTTCGGAATAGTCCCTGGCGCGCACAACCGAGAGCACGGGGCCGAAGATCTCTTCCTTGTAGATGCGCATGTCGGTCGTCACATGGTCAAACAGGCAGCCGCCCATGTAGAAGCCGTTCTCATAGCCCTGCATCTTGAACCCGCGCCCGTCGACGACCAGCTTGGCGCCTTCCTTCACGCCGAGATCGACATAGCCTTTCACCTTTTCGAGATGGGCCTTGGTCACCAGCGGGCCAAAATCCGCCGCGCCGTCGGTCGAGGGGCCGACCTTGAGGCTTTCGACGCGCGGGATGAGCCGCCTGACCAGTTCGTTCGCAGTCTTCTCGCCGACCGGAACGGCGACCGAAATCGCCATGCAGCGCTCGCCCGCCGCGCCGTAGCCCGCGCCGATCAGCGCATCGACCGCCTGGTCCATGTCGGCGTCCGGCATGACGATCATGTGGTTCTTGGCGCCGCCGAAACACTGGACGCGCTTACCGTTGGCGCAACCGCGCGCGTAAATGTACTCGGCAATCGGCGTCGAGCCGACGAATCCGATGGCCTGAATGTCGCGGTTGTCGAGAATCGCATCGACCGAGTCCTTGTCGCCGTTGACGACATTGAGGATGCCGGGCGGCAGGCCGGCCTCCAGCGCCAGTTCCGCCAGCATCATCGGCACGCCGGGGTCGCGCTCGGACGGCTTCAGGATGAAGGCGTTGCCGCAGGCGATGGCCGGGGCGAGCTTCCACAACGGGATCATCGCCGGGAAGTTGAACGGCGTGATGCCGCAGACGACGCCGAGCGGCTGGCGCATGGAATAGATGTCGATGCCCGGGCCGGCGCCGTCGGTGAACTCGCCCTTCAGCATGTGCGGCGCACCGAGACAGACCTCGACCACCTCGACGCCGCGCTGGATGTCGCCCTTGGCGTCGGGGAAGGTCTTGCCATGCTCGCGCGCCAGGCAGTCCGCCAGCTTGTCGTTGTCACGGGCGATCAGATCGAGGAACTTCATCAGGACGCGCGCGCGCCGCTGCGGATTGGTCGCGGCCCAGGCCGGCTGCGCCGCCTTGGCGTTCTCCACCGCCGCGTCCAGCTCCGCCTTGGAGGCGAGCGCGACGCGCCCGCGCAGCGTGCCGTCCATCGGCTGCCAAACATCTGCCGTGCGGCCCGATGTGCCGACGACATGCTTGCCGCCGATGAAATGTCCGTACTCGATCATGGATGCCTCCGAATGTTCCCTCGCAGGCGTCATAGGACTTGCGCAGGCTCACAGCAACGCGGAAGATCGCGCATCCGTTGTGCAGCAATGCGAGTGCCGGCATGGATTGGGATCACGCCCGCATCTTTCTGGCCACGGCGCGCGCCGGCCAGTTCCTCGCGGCGGCGCGGGCGCTGCGGCTCGATCACGCCACCATCAGCCGGCGCATCACTCAACTGGAGGAAACGCTCGGCGCCAGGCTTTTCGAGCGGCGCACCAACGGTTGCGTGCTGACGCCGGCGGGCGAGCGCTTCCTTGCCGCCGCCGAGCGCATCGAGTCCGACATGCTGCGGGTGCAGGCCGAACTTTCCGATACCGATGTGGAAGCGGCGGGCACCGTGCGCATCGGCGCGCCGGACGGGTTCGGCACGCTGTTTCTCTCCGGCCGGCTCGGACGGCTGATGGCGCGGCATCCGCGCCTGACCATCCAGCTTGTGCCGCTGCCGCGCGCCTTCTCGCTGTCGAAACGCGAGGCCGACATCGCGGTGGTGATCGACCGGCCGGACGAGGGGCGTCTGCATGTGCGCAAGCTGACGGACTATACGCTCGGCTTCTACGGCGCACCCGATTACCTGGCGCGGCACGGGGCGCCCGCGAACCTCGATGACCTGCCGCGCCACCGGCTGGTGACCTATGTGCAGGACCTGCAATTCGCCGGCGCGCTCAACTACTTTCCGGAAGGGTTTGGTCCGCGCTACCGGCGTTTCGAGTGCGCCAGCGTGCTCGGCCAGTTCGAGGCCGTGCGCTCCGGCGCGGGGATCGGCATCCTGCACGATTACGGGGCGCGCGGCGATGGTGGCCTGCGCCGGGTCCTGTCCGACCAGACGTTCGAGCGGACCTACTATCTCGTCACGCATGCGGACACGCGCGCGCTGACGCGGGTGCGCGCGGTCGCGGATTTTATCTTGGCAGAAGCCGCGGCGGCGCGGGACGACTTCCTCGGACCGCACAAAAGAAAAGGGCCGTGACCCCAGGGGCCACGGCCTTCCAAGTGGACCGGCAATTCCGAAAAATCGGCGCTTGCGGTCGGGGGAGATCCTGGCCGGGCGGTGCCCGGCCTTAACGCGTCGAACGCTGGCTTACTCAGCCGCGTGCTTCTTGGCGGCCGTGAACTGCTCAGTCTCGGTCGAGTGCTCCAGAGCGGTCGTGGAGGACTTGCCCTGCGAGATCGCCATGGCGACCGCGTCGAAGTAGCCGGTGCCGACCTCGCGCTGGTGGCGAACGGCGGTGAAGCCCTTCTCCTGAGCCGCGAACTCGCGCTGCTGCATCTCGGAATAGGCGCCCATGCCGCGCACCGAATAGCCCTTGGCCAGCTCGAACATCGACAGGTTGAGCGAGTGGAAGCCGGCCAGCGTGACGAACTGGTAGCGGTAGCCCATCGCGGCGATTTCTTCCTGGTACTTCGCCGCCTCGGCGTTGCTCATCTTCTTCTCCCAGTTGAAGGAAGGCGAGCAGTTGTAGGCGAGGAACTTGTCCGGATACTTTTTCTTGAACTCGGTGGCGAACTCGCGGGCTTCGCCGAGGTCCGGCTCGGAGGTTTCCCACCAGACGAGATCGGCGTAGGCGCCGTAGGCGAGGCCGCGGGCGATAGCGTGTTCGACCGAGTGCTTGTTGCCCTGCTTCAGGCGGAAGAAGCCCTCGTCGGTGCGGCTGTCGCGATCGATCCAGGGATGATCGTAGTCGTCCACATCCGAGGTGATGAGATTGGCAGCGTGCGCGTCGGTGCGGGCAAGCAGCACCGTGTCCACGCCGCAGACGTCGGCCGCGAGGCGCGCCGCGTTCAGCGTGCGGATGAAGGTCTTGGTCGGGACCAGCACCTTGCCGCCGAGATGGCCGCACTTCTTCTCGGAGGCCAGCTGATCCTCGAAGTGGACGCCGGCCGCGCCCGCTTCGATCATCGCCTTCATCAGTTCGAAGGCGTTCAGCGGACCGCCGAAGCCGGCCTCGGCGTCAGCGATGATCGGCGCCATGAAATGCGTCGACTTGTCGCCTTCCATGTGGGCGATCTGGTCGGCGCGGCGCAGGGTGTTGTTGATGCGGCGCACCACGTCCGGCACGGACGAGGCCGGATAGAGCGACTGGTCGGGATACATCTGGCCGGCGTTGTTGGCGTCAGCGGCGACCTGCCAGCCCGACAGATAGATGGCCTCGAGACCGGCCTTCACCTGCTGCATGGCCTGATTGCCGGTCAGCGCGCCGAGGGTGCGCACGAACGGCCGCTCCGCGAGCAGCTTGCGCAGACGGGCCGCGCCCATCTTCGCCAGCGTGAATTCCATCTTGAACGAACCGGCGAGCTTCTCGACATCGGCAGGCGTGAAATCGCGCTTGTTCGTCGGCTTGTAGGGAGCGGTCATCGATCAACCTCTGTTGGAATGCTGTCTCTCCGGAGGGGCACGCGCCGCGCTCCGTGGATGGGCTTTACATGTCACAGGTTAAGTGTGCATCGCAATAAGACGTTGAAATGAGACGAAAAATGCGGAAAAGCCTCGACATCTTGACAATTTCCATTTTGTGAATTGTAATGTTTCCGTAAATTCTGCTGCAAAATCAAGGACCCGACCATGCGTGCGGTGCGGATCGGCGGCAAGCTCAGGCGTCTGCGCCAGGAAAAGCGCCTTAACCAAGCGCAGATGGCGGCCGAACTCAGCATCTCGCCAAGCTACCTCAACCTGCTGGAGAGCAACCAGCGTCCGGTGACGGTCACCGTACTACTGAAGCTCGCCGAGCGATTCCAGGTGGACCTTGCCAGCCTCGGCGGCGGCGACGACGCGCGCCTGACCTCCGACCTGATGGAGGCCCTGTCCGATCCGCTGTTCGAGGGGCAGGACGTGAAGGCCTCCGACGTGCGCGACGTGGTGGCGACGATACCTTCCATCGCCCAGGCACTGGTCAACCTCTACCAGGCGTACCAGCGCGGCGGCTCCGCGGCGAAGGCCGGGGCCGACGACATCGAGGGCGAGGGCCAGCCGGCGGCGCTGCCGTCCGAAGAGGTCACGGAATTCCTCCAGAGGCGGCTGAACTACCTGCCCGAGCTGGAAGAGGCAGCCGAGACGCTGTGGGTCGACAATGGCCTGGCGCTCTACACGCTCCAGCAGGACCTGGTGAAGGTCCTGGCGCAGAAGTTCGCCGTGGACGTGGAGATCGTGGCGGCGGCGTCGATGCCCGGGGTCCTGCGCAGCTACAACCCCCTCACCCGCCGTCTGGCGCTGTCCGAGATGCTGCCGGCGTCGAGCCGCACCTTCCAGCTCGCGCATCAGATCGCCTTTCTCGGCTACCGGCGCGAGGTCGAGGCCGCGGTCTCCGGTGGCAAGTTCTCGACGCCGGAAGCGGATGCGCTGGCCCGCTCGGCGCTCGCCAACTACTTCGCCGCCGCGGTGATGATGCCCTACGCCCGCTTTCTCGATGCGGCGCGCGTCACCCGCTACGATCTTGACGTGTTGCAGCATCGGTTCGGCGTTTCCTTCGAGCAGGCCTGCCACCGGCTCACCACGCTGCGCCGGCCCGGTTCCGAGGCGGTGCCGTTCCACCTCATCCGTGTCGACATCGCCGGGAACATCTCCAAGCGCTTCTCCGCCTCCGGCATCCATATCGCCCGATTCGGCGCCGCCTGCCCGCGCTGGAACGTCTATGACGCCTTCGCCACGCCCGGCATGCTGCGCGTGCAGGTCTCGCGCATGCCCGACGGCCAGACGTTCTTCTGCATCGCCCGCACCATCTCCACCGCCGGGCGCTCTCTCTCGCGGGGAGGGCTGCCGAACCGCGTCGGGCAGCTGGCCATCGGCCTGGGATGCTCGTCACACCATGCGCGCGAGATCGTCTATGCCGACGGCCTCAACCTCGACGATCCGCAGATCGTCACGCCCATCGGCGTCTCTTGCCGCACCTGTCCGCGCACGGATTGCGCCGACCGCGCCATGCCGTCGCTGGCGCAGCGCCTAGAGATCGACGAGAATCGGCGCGGCATGAGCACTTACGCGCTGGCGACATGACGCCACATCATCAGGCAGGCAAGCAGCGGACGCGATCTTCGGTCGTCGGTGCCCCCTTGCATCGCAGGCGCAAGGCTCACTACAACCGTGACGGGACTGGTGGCCCGCGTCGGGCCGAACCTACTGGGATGCTAGCATGACCTCCGGCCGGCGGCTGCTGCGCGTGCTCGGCCGCAACCTTCTGGCGGCCGTTCCGACCGTGCTCGCCATCGTCATCCTCAATTTCTTCCTGCTGCGGCTCGCGCCCGGCGATGCGGCAGACGTGCTGGCGGGCGAGTCTGGCGCGGCGACGGCGGAGACAATGGCGATGCTGCGCCAGCGCTTCGGCCTCGATCTTCCGGTGCTGGCCCAACTCCAGACCTACCTGGGCAACCTCGCGCAGGGGAGCCTCGGCTTTTCGCCGCGCTACAACATGCCGGTCATGACCCTCATCCTCCAGCGCCTGCCCGGCACGCTGATGCTGATGGGCATGGCGCTGGCGGTCGCGATCGCGCTCGGCCTGGCGGTCGGCACGGTGATGGCGCTGAACGCCGGACGCTGGCCGGACCGGCTGCTTTCGGTCATCTCGCTGCTGTTCTATTCCATCCCCGGCTTCTGGATCGGCCTGATGCTCATCGTGGCGTTCTCGGTAAAACTGGGCTGGTTGCCGAGCGGGGGCGCGGAAACCATCGGCGCCAATCTGTCCGGCCTCGACTACGTGCTCGACCGACTGCGCCACATGCTGCTGCCGGCGGTCTCGCTGGCGCTGTTCTATGTCGCGGTCTATGCGCGGCTGACGCGGGCGGCCGTGCTGGAGGTGGCGGCGCAGGACTATGTGCGCACCGCGCGCGCCAAGGGCCTGTCCGCCTTCGCCGTGGGCACGCGGCACGTGCTGCGCAACGCCCTCGTCCCGGTCACCACGCTTGCCGGCATGCATATTGGCGGCATCCTCGGCGGCGCCGTGGTGGCGGAAACGGTTTTCTCCTGGCCGGGCCTCGGCCGCCTTGCCTTCGAGTCGGTACTTCGACGCGACTACAACGTGCTGCTCGGCGTGCTGCTCCTGTCCTCGATTCTCGTCATCGTGGCGAATCTCATCGTGGACCTCATCCAGGCGTGGCTGGACCCGCGCATCGAGTTGCGCTGATGGCGACGCTCGATGCGGCTGCCCCTTCGAATCCGGCACCCGCGCCGCTGCGGCGCTTCCGCGCCCTGCGCGCGTTGCTGCGCAATCCCGCCGGCGTGATCCCGCTGCTGTTCCTGGGCGCGGTGATGGCGATGGCTGTCCTGGCACCCCGGTTCTATCCGGACGATCCGCTGTCGATGGTCGCTCGCCCGTTCCTGTGGCCCGGCGTCAATCCCGCATTCCCGCTTGGCACGGATTCGCTGGGCCGCGACGTGGCGGCGGGGCTGGTCTGGGGGGCGCGCATCTCGCTGCTGGTCGGTTTCTCGGCCATGCTGCTTGGCGTCAGCATCGGGCTCGTCGTTGGTGCCGTGGCCGGCTACTTCGGCGGGCGGACGGACCTGATTTTGGTCAAGGTCATCGAGATTTTCCAGACGCTGCCAAGCTTCGTGCTGCTGGTGGTGCTGGTTGCCATCGCCCAGCCCAGCATCGGCACGGTCACCGTCGCCATCGGCATCGTCACCTGGCCAATCACGGCGCGGCTGGTGCGCGCCGAATTCCGCTCGCTGCGCGAGAAAGACTTCGTCACGGCGGCGCGCAGCCTCGGATTTGGCCATGCCCGCATCATCGTGCGCGAGATCCTGCCCAATGCCTTGCCGCCGATCATCGTCTCTTCCTCGGTGCTGGTGGCCACCGCGATCCTGATGGAATCGGCGCTGTCGTTCCTTGGTCTCAGCGATCCCAACCATGTCAGCTGGGGATCGATGATCGGCGCAGGCCGCGAACTGCTGCGCACGGCCTGGTACCTCAGCGCGATTCCGGGCATCGCCATCGTGCTGACAGTGCTGGCCCTCAACCTCCTGGGCGATGCGCTGAACGATGCGCTCAACCCTCGCCTGTCGCAGGAGCGCTAGGCCATGGGCGCCGCGTTGCTTTCCGTCGAGGACCTGACCATCGCCTTTCCCAAGGCCAGTCCGGTGCGATCGCTGTCGTTCACCGTCGAGGCGGGCGAGACCGTCGCCATCGTCGGGGAATCGGGGTCAGGCAAGTCGCTGACCGGGCTTGCCGTCATGGGGTTGCTGCCGCCGGGCGCCAGCGCGAGCGGTGCGATCCGCTTCGAAGGCCAGGACGTGGCCGCGCTGGCGGAGCCGGCGCTGCGCCGGATTCGCGGCGCCAGGATCGCCATGATCTTCCAGGAGCCGATGACCTCGCTCAATCCGGTGATGACCATCGGTCGACAGATCGGCGAGGTCCTGCGCCTGCATGAAGGCCTGTCGGCCCGCGCCGCCCGTGCCCGCGCCATCGACCTGCTTGACCTGGTGCGCGTTTCCGATCCGCACCGGCGTGTCGACGACTATCCGCATCGGCTCTCCGGCGGCATGCGCCAGCGCGTGATGATTGCCATCGCCGTGGCCTGCAGCCCGAAACTGCTGATTGCGGACGAGCCGACCACCGCCCTCGACGTCACCATTCAGGCGCAGGTGCTCGATCTCATCGACCGGCTGCGGCGCGAGATGGGCATGGGGCTGGTCCTGATCACACACGACCTCGGCGTCGTCGGACAATGGTCCGACCGCGTGGTGGTGATGTATGCCGGGCGCAAGGTCGAGGAGGCCGCGCCGGACGCGCTCTTCGCGAACCCGCGCCACCCTTACACCCAGGGGTTGATCGGCGCCTCGCCCCGGTCCGGCGGAACGGCGAGCTACCGCGACGGGCCGTTGCGGGAGATTCGCGGCGGCATCGCC
>DAOMXN010000097.1:0-8698 GCA_035437025.1 Beijerinckiaceae bacterium
CGAGGGTCATCGCCTCGACCTGATCGTGCGTGACGTAGATCGAGGTGACCTTGAGCGCATTGTGGAGCTTCTTGATCTCGACGCGCATGTGCACGCGCAGCTTGGCATCGAGATTGGAGAGCGGTTCGTCGAACAGGAACACCTGCGGCTTGCGTACGATGGCGCGGCCCATGGCGACGCGCTGGCGCTGTCCGCCGGAGAGCGCGCGGGGCTTGCGTTCCAGCAGCGGCTCGATGGCGAGAATCCGAGCGGCATCCGCCACGCGGCGCTTGATCTCGTCCTCCGGAGTCTTCCGGTTCCTCAGGCCATAGGCCATGTTGTCGTAGACGCTCATGTGCGGGTAGAGCGCATAGTTCTGGAACACCATGGCGATGTCACGCTCGGCCGGCTCGATGCGATTGACGACCCGCCCGCCGATCTTCGCCTCGCCGTGCGTGATCGTTTCGAGACCCGCGATCATGCGCAGCAGCGTCGATTTCCCGCAGCCGGACGGACCGACCAGCACGCAGAAGCCGCCGTCTGGAATGGCGAAGGAAACGCCCTTCACGGCCTCGAAACCGCCGGGATAGATTTTTCGGATGCCCGAAAGGGTGACGTCAGCCATGCGATGCTCCCGACTGCCTCACTTCTCCGTCTCCACCAGCCCCTTGACGAAGAGCTTCTGCATGCCCACCACGACCGCGACCGGCGGCAGCAGGGCAAGCACGGCGGTGGCCATGGCGAGCTGCCATTCGGTCAGCGCGTCCTGCGTCACGATCATCTTCTTGATGCCGATGACGATGGTCGCCATGGAATCCTTGGTGGTGATCAGCAGCGGCCAGAGATACTGGTTCCAGCCATAGATGAACTGGATGACGAACAGCGCCGCGATGGTGGTCATCGACAGCGGCAGCACCGTGTCCTTGAAGAAACGGAACGGCCCGGCCGCATCGATCTTCGAGGCCTCCAAGAGTTCATCCGGAATGGTCATGAAGAACTGGCGGAACAGCAGCGTTCCGGTCGCCGAGGCGATCAGCGGAATGGTGAGGCCGGAATAGGTATCAAGCAGCTTGAGGTCCGAGACGATCTTGTAGGTCGGGTAGATGCGCACCTCCACAGGCAGCATCAGCGTGATGAAGATGATCCAGAACGCCGCCATGCGGAACGGAAAACGATAATAGACGATGGCGTAGGCCGAAAGGATCGAGATGAAAATCTTCCCCACCGCGATCATCACCGCCATGATGAAGGAATTCACCATCATGTTGAACACCGGCTCGCGCGTCGAGGACGAGGTGCCGGTGAACAGGATCCGCTGATAGTTCTCGATCATGTAGGGGCCGGGCAATATCCCCATCTTGCCGTTGCTGATCGTCGCCGGGTCCCAGGTCGAGGCCACGAAGGCAAGGTAGACCGGGAAAAACACCACCAGCACGCCCAGCATCAGGATTGCGTGGGGCAGAATGCGTGACAGCAGGGTCTCCCTCTCGACCATCAGTAGCTGACCTTGCGCTCGATGTACTTGAACTGGATCGCCGTCAGGCCAACCACCAGGATCATCAGGATCACGGACTGTGCCGCGGAAAGCCCGAGATCGCCGCCCGACTTGCCGTCATGGTAGACCTTGAACACGAGCGTCGTGGTCGAACCTGCCGGGCCGCCGCCGGTCACCGCGTCGATGATGCCGAACGTGTCGAAGAAGACGTAGGTGATGTTGACGACCAGAAGGAAGAACGTGGTCGGCGACAGCAGCGGGAACACGATCGACCAGAACCGTCGCGCCGGACGGGCGCCATCGATGGAGGCGGCCTCGATCAGGCTGTGCGGGATCGATTGCAGTCCGGCCAGGAAGAACAGGAAATTGTAGGAGATCTGCTTCCACGTCGCCGCCATCACCAGCAGGATCATGGCATGGTTGCTGTTCAGCAGGGGATTCCAGTCGATCCCCCAGGTCTTCAGGACGCCCGAGACCATGCCCAGTGAGGGCTGGAACATGAACAGCCAGAGCACACCGGCGACGGCGGGCGCCACCGCATAGGGCCAGATCAACAGCGTCTTGTAGGCGCCGGCTCCGGCGATGTGCTTGTTCGCCATCACCGCCAGCAGCAGCGAAATCGACAGCGACATGAAAGCAACGGCGCTGGAGAAGATCAGCGTCACGCCCATGGCCTTGAAGTATTCCGGCTTGGAAAAAAGGATCTGGTAGTTCTCGAAGCCGACGAATTGGGTCGAGGTGCCGAAGGCATCCTCAAGCTGGAAGGACTGCCACACCGCCTGCCCGGCCGGCAGGTAGAAAAAGACGATCGTGATCAAGAGTTGCGGCAGCAGCAGCGCCGCCGGGATCGCGTAACTGGAGAAGACGGTGCGCTTTTCCATGATACGGCGGACGGCCCTCCCGATTGTGCTGTCGGCCGGCGCGGTTCAGGGCGCCAGCCGACAGTTCAGGGACGACCGCCTTCCTTTAGCGCGACACGGTGCGCTCGAACTGGCGCAGCACGGCGTTGCCGCGGCTGACCATGGCATCAGCGCCGGCCTGCGGCGTCTTCTTGCCGGTGAGGATTTCCTCGATCTCTTCCGCCCAGATGTCGCGGATCTGCACGAGGTTGCCAAAGCGCAGGCCGCGTGAATTCTCGGTCGGCGGCTTGTTGGTGAGCTCCTTCAGGGGCGTCTCGTTGTACGGATTGTCCTTGTAATAGCCCGAAGCCTTGACCTTGTTGTAGGCAGCCGTGGTGATCGGCAGGTAGCCGGAATCGGTGTGCAGCTTGGCCTGCCTGTCTGTATCGGACAGGAAGGTGAAGAACTTCGCCACGCCCTTGTAGTCGTTGGCGGCCTTGCCGCCCATGACCCAGAGCGAGGCGCCGCCCAGCGTCGAGTTCTGCGGCGCGCCGGCGACGTCGGGATAGTACGGCATCGGCGCATTGGCCCAGTCGAACTTGGCGTTGGCCTTGACGTTGCCAAGGAATGCCGAGGACGTCAGGAAGATCGGGCATTCGCCGGAGGTGAAGCGACCTTCACCGGTGTTGGTGCGACCGGAATAGTCGAAGGTCTTGGTCTTCTGCAGCTCGGCCAGGTTGGCCCAGTGCTTCACATGCACCGGCGAGTTGATCTTGAACTCGGTGTCGAAGCCGTCGATGCCGTTGGCCTTGGTGCCGATCGGGATGTTGTGCCAGACCGAGAACTGCTCGATGTTCACCCAGGTGATCCAGGCCGTCGAGAAGCCGCAGGAGGCATAGCCCGCGCCCTGCAGTTTCTTGGCGTGATCGAACACTTCCGGCCAGGTCTTCGGCGGCGCGTCGGGATTCAGGCCGGCCTTCTTGAAGGCGTCCTTGTTGTACCACATCACCGTGGAGGAGGAGTTGAACGGGAAGGACAGCATCTCGCCCTTCACGGTGGAATAATAACCTGCGACGGAAGGCAGGTAGGCGGCCGGATCGAACTTCTCGCCCGCCTCTTTCATCAGTTCATGCACGGGCTTGATCGCCTTGCCGGCGGCCATCATCGATGCGGTGCCGACCTCGAACACCTGCATGATGTGCGGCGCATTGCCGGCGCGGAAGGCCGCGATGCCGGCGTTCATGGTGTCGGCGTAGCTGCCCTTGTAGGTCGCGACGACCTTATACTCGTTCTGCGACGCATTGAAATCGGCGGCCAGCTTGTTGACCACATCGTTGTTGGCACCGGTCATCGCGTGCCACCACTGGATTTCCACCTGAGCCAACGCGGGCGACGCGGCCAGCGTCAGCGCGGTGGCCGCCATCAAGGCTGTCTTGGAAAATATCGACATTCTTCTGCTCCCTGTTTCGCCCGACCTCCCGGGCGGCATCTCTGGTCTATCCCCTGCGCCTTACGCCAGCGCCATGACAACGGGATGACCTGTATGACAGGCAGTCAATCACGCCGGACAACGCTCGGCAATGGGCCGGATGTGACTTTTCGTGGCTTTTCGGTTCACATCGTCGCGCCGATGGTCCAGGGCACGAATTCGGCGTCGCCATAGCCCAGCTGCTCGGACTTCGAGCGCTCGCCCGAGGCGACACGCAGGATCACCTCGAAAATCTCGCGACCCTTGTCCTCCAGCGTCACCCCGTCCAGCACATCGCCGCAGTTGATGTCCATGTCGTCGATCATCTTCTCGTAGATCATCGAATTGGTGGCAAGTTTGATCGAAGGCGTCGGCTTGCAGCCGAAGGCAGAGCCGCGACCGGTGGTGAAGCACAGGACGTTGGCCCCGCCCGCGACCTGGCCGGTGACGCCGACCGGATCGTAGCCCGGCGTATCCATGTAGACGAAGCCCTTGGCGGTCACCGGCTCGGCATAGTGATAGACGCCGCTGAGGGTCGAATTGCCGCCCTTGGCCGCCGCGCCAAGGGATTTTTCGAGGATCGTCGTCAGTCCGCCGGCCTTGTTGCCGGGAGACGGGTTGTTGTTCATGTCCATCTTGTTGCGGGCGGTGTAGTCTTCCCACCAGCGGATGATGGCGACCAGCTTCTCGCCGATCTCGCGCGTTGCCGCCCGGCGTGTCAGCAGGTGCTCCGCGCCATAGATCTCCGGCGTCTCGGACAGGATGGCTGTGCCCCCGTGTTTCACCAGCAGATCGGCGGCGACGCCGAGCGCCGGGTTGGCCGTGATGCCGGAATAGCCGTCGGACCCGCCGCATTGCAGCGCCAGCATCAGTTCGGACGCGGGTTGGGTGGAGCGAACCGCCCGATTGGCGATGGGCAGCATCGCCTTGATGGCTTCGACACCGGCCGCGACGGTCTTCTTCGTGCCGCCGACCTCCTGAATGGTCATGGTGCGGAAGGTATCGCTCTCGCTCATCCCATAGGCTTCCTTCCAGCGGGCGATCTGAAAGCCTTCGCAGCCCAGTCCGACCATGACCACCCCGGCCATGTTGGGGTTTGCGGCATAGCCCCATTGCGTACGCTTGAGGACCTCGTAGCCCTCGCCCTTGATGTCGAGCGCGCAGCCGCCGCCGTGCACCAGCGGAATCACGCCGTCGACATTGGGGTAGTCCGCGAGGATGCCGGAACGGTTGATCTCCTCCGCCATGAACTTGGCGACCGTCGCGGAGCAGTTCACCGAAGTGAGGATGCCGATGTAGTTGCGGGTGCCCACCCGGCCGTTGGCGCGTCTGAAGCCCTCGAACGTCGCCCGTTGCGCCTCCGGCAGCAGGCCGTCATCGCGCGCGTCCGCGCAAAAGGCGTAGTCCCGGTCGAAGGCGGCGAAGGTGCAGTTGTGCTCGTGAATCCATTCTCCCGGCGTGATGGCGCGCGCGGCGAATCCGATGATCTGCCCGAACTTGCGCACCGGTTCGCGTTCCGCCAACGCCACCCGCGCCATCTTGTGGCCGCGCGGAATGCGCTCCTTCGCGGTGATGCCCTGCGCAGCCACGCCCGGCTCGATGGCATCGACCGCGACCAGCACCGAATCGGTGTCGTGCAGCTTGAGCACTCGGGGTTGGGTCCTGGGCGAGACGGGCGCGTTCATGGCTGGGTCCTTGCCGGCACGGTGGGCGGATGTCATGTTGTCCGACAACCTAGCGGGCGCTCGCGCCCGGTGCAAACGCTCCTCGACCGGAAGCCGCCATGCGCATCGACCTGACGCCTGAGAACACGCTGCCCCATGATGGAACCTCCGGCGCGCTTGCCGGGCGTGTCTGGAGGCCCGAGCACAAGGGGCCAAGCGTCGCGGCGATCCGCGCCAACGGCGTCTTCGACATCTCCCGCAGCTTCCCGACCATGCGCGATCTCTGCGAGACGGCAGACCCTGCGAGGGCGCTGGACGATGCGGCTGGCGAGCGCATCGGCGACCTTGCCGCGATTCTCTCCAACACGCCGGAGGACAGTCGCGATCCGTCGAAGCCCTGGCTGCTCGCTCCGATCGACCTGCAGGCCGTGAAGGCAGCCGGCGTGACTTTTGCCGTGTCGATGCTGGAGCGGGTCATCGAGGAGCGCGCGCGCGGCAATCCGGCGGCGGCGGCAGAAATCCGCAAGGAGGTGACGCGGCTCGTCGGAGACGATCTGTCGAAACTCAAGCCCGGGTCCCCGGAGGCGATGCGCCTCAAGGACGTGCTGATCGCGCAAGGCGTCTGGTCGCAGTATCTGGAGGTCGGCATCGGTCCCGACGCCGAGATTTTCACCAAGGCGCAGGTGCTCTCGGCGGTCGGCACCGGGGCGGACGCCGGCCTGCATCCGATCTCGACCTGGAACAACCCCGAGCCGGAAGTGGTCATTGTCGTGGCTTCGGACGGGCGGATCGTCGGCGCGACGTTGGGCAACGACGTGAACCTGCGCGACGTGGAGGGCCGCTCGGCGCTGCTCCTGTCCAAGGCGAAGGACAACAACGCCTCCGCTGCGGTTGGACCGTTCCTCCGCTTCTTCAATGCGACCTTTTCGCTCGACGACGTGCGCCGCACCGAGGTCGCATTGCGTGTTGAAGGACAGGACGGGTTCCTGCTTGAGGGCGCATCCAATGTCGCGAAGATCAGCCGCGATCCGGCCGATCTCGCCCGTCAGCTTCTCGGCCGGCATCACCAGTATCCGGACGGGGCGGTGCTTTATCTCGGCACCATGTTCGCGCCGGTGAAGGACCGCGACGGCGCCGGCCAGGGATTCACGCACAAGCTCGGCGATGTCGTCACCATCGCGGCGCCGAAGCTAGGCCGCCTTGTCAACCGCATGACCCATTCGGACAAGGCCGCGCCCTGGACCTTTGGCGCGAGCCATCTCATGCGCAACCTGGCGAAGCGGGGACTGCTGTAGGAGCGGCAGGCCGTCGTCGTCGCACGGACGGGCAGTTGCCGGCTGGGCCTAGCCCACCCGCTCCAGCGCGATCGCCGCGCCCTGACCGACGCCCACGCACATGGTGGCGAGCGCATAGCGCCCGCCGCGCCGCTGCAACTCCCGCGCCGCCGTGCCGGTAATCCGGGTGCCTGACATGCCGAGCGGATGGCCGAGCGCGATGGCGCCGCCATTGGGGTTCACGTGCTCGCCATCGTCGGCGACACCGAGCTGGCGCAGGGTGGCCAGCCCCTGCGAGGCAAATGCCTCGTTGAGCTCGATCACGTCAAAATCACTCATCTTCAGGCCGAGCCTGTCGGCCAGCAGCCTGGACGCGGGCACCGGGCCGATGCCCATGACGCGCGGCGCGACACCGGCGGCAGCGAAGCCCAGCACTTTCGCGATCGGCTTCAGCCCATGCTTCCTGGCCGCATCCGCCGAAGCGAGAATCATCGCCGCCGCGCCGTCATTGACGCCGGAAGCGTTGCCGGCGGTCACCGTTCCCTCCGGCTTCACGATGGGGCGGAGCTTCGCCAGCATCTCCGCCGTAGTGTCGGCGCGGCCGTGCTCGTCCTTCGCGAAGACGGTGACGTTGCCCTTGGCGTCCTTGATCTCGACCGGAACGATCTCGCCGTCGAAGTAGCCGGCGGCCTGCGCCCTGGCGGCGCGCTGCTGCGAGCGCAGCGCGAAGGCATCCTGATCGGCGCGGGAAATCTGATGGTCCGCCGCAACATTCTCGGCGGTCTCCGGCATGGAATCGACGCCATACTGTTTCTTCATCAGCGGATTGATGAAACGCCAGCCGATGGTGGTGTCGAAGATGTCGGCGGAACGTGCGAAGGCGGTCTCGGCCTTGCCCATGACGAACGGCGCGCGGGTCATGGACTCGACGCCCCCCGCGAGCACGATATCCACCTCGCCGGCGCGGATGGCGCGCGCGCCCTGACCCACCGCGTCCATGCCGGAGGCGCACAGGCGGTTCAGCGTGACGGCCGGAACGGTCTCCGGCAGGCCGGCCAGCAACGCGGCCATGCGTCCGACATTGCGGTTGTCCTCGCCGGCCTGGTTGGCGCAGCCGAAGAAGATTTCCTGGACGGCATCCTTCAGGCCGGGATGGCGTTTCGCCAGTTCGCGCACGGGGATCGCCGCGAGATCATCGGCCCTCACCTTCGCGAGTGACCCGCTATAGCGGCCGATGGCGGTGCGGACATAGTCGCAGATGTAGACGTCACGGGACATGGCTTGCTCCTGTTGTCCGCCTCATGCCGCAAAGCGGCAGGGCGGGCAAGGGAGGCTGCGGCCACTGGCGCGCTCATCCTGTTCCGCCGAATGCCTCCGGGCCGGCGTCGAGCAGACGGTCGTCGCCGGAGAACAGCGCTTCGAGGATCGCACTCTCGCGACGGATGATCCGTGCCAGAAACGCGTCGGCCCGGCCCATCTTGCGGAAGGCGTCGTATCCGCTTTGCAGGAACGCCTGCAGCTCCGCCAGGCCGGCCAGTTCCGCCGGCTTGCGCATCATCCTGAGGGCGGTGCCGGCGAAGGCGCGTCGCGTCAGCCGATCCAGTGCGTGCCCGAGATGATCGACCAGCCCGATCTGCCGGAGCCGGTCGTCCTTGCGGCCCACCTTGCGGTAGGCGTTGCCGTAGACGACCGCGTCCAGCGCCCGGACCTTGCGGCCCAGGGCCTTGACCATGGCGGCGTCGAGGTCCTCAGATAGCGCGTCGAGTTCCACCGCATCGGCCACCGTTTCCAGCCCGCCTTCCGGCAGCAGGCGGGTGAGCGTGGGCGCCACGCGCGCCACATCGGCATCACGTTGGGCCGTGTCCTTCAGCCCGTAGATCTCATCGAGGAAAAAGCGCGCGGCGTCGTGGTGTCGCGCATCGGCAAGCAGGTCCGCGTGCGTGCGTGCCAGGCGTTCCGATTGCCAGCGGCGAAGGAAA
>DAOMXN010000098.1:0-8676 GCA_035437025.1 Beijerinckiaceae bacterium
CTCGACGCCGCCAGCATGGATCCGGCGGCGGTGGCGCGCGAGCGCGCCCTGCAAGCGGACAAGGCGGCGGCCTCCGGCAAGCCGGCGAATGTGATCGAGAAGATCGTCGATAGCGCGATGAAGACCTTCTACAAGGAAAATGCGCTGGTCGATCAGCCCTTCATCCACGATCCGGCAAAGACGGTGGCGCAGGCTGTGAATGAGGCGGGAAAGGCTGCCGGCGCGCCGATCACGCTCAAGGGCTATGTTCGGTTTGCGCTTGGCGAGGGAATCGAGAAAGAACAGACTGACTTCGCCGACGAAGTGAAGAAGGCTGGCGGCGCCTGAGGGCGTGCGACACCGGCTTTGACCAGGGGCGGCGAAAGCCGCCCTTTTTCTTTTGGCGCCGTGGAGGCCGAGATGTCCCTGAAACCCCTCTACAAGCGCGCGCTGGTGAAGCTTTCGGGCGAGGCCCTGATGGGCTCGGAGAGCTTCGGCATCCACCAGCCGACCGTAAAGCAGATCTGTCAGGACCTGGTCGGCGCCGCCGATATCGGCGTTGAGATCGCGGTCGTGGTCGGCGGGGGCAACATCTTTCGCGGTGCGCAGATGTCCGGCATGGGGCTCACCCGTCCTGCTGCGGATTCCATGGGGATGCTCGGCACGGTCATGAACGCCATCGCGCTCGAGGCGCAGATCGAGGCGCTGGGACACCGCGCCCGCGCGATGTCGGCCGTGGCCATGCCTTCGGTGGTTGAAACCTACACGCGCCAGCAGGCCGGCGATCACCTTTCCAAAGGGCGGATCGTGATCCTGGCGGGCGGCACGGGCAATCCGTTCTTCACGACGGATACCGGCGGTGCCCTGCGCGCGGCGGAACTGGGATGCGACGTCATGCTGAAGGCGACGCAGGTGGATGGAGTCTACTCCGCCGATCCCAAGAAGGATCCGACTGCGCGGCGCTATGACCAGGTGTCGTTCGACGAGGCCATTGCGCGCGATCTCAAGGTCATGGACACGGCGGCGTTCGCGCTTGCCCGCGATGCCCGCCTGCCGATAATCGTATTTTCAATCCGCGAGCAGGGCGCCATCGCCGCGGTTCTCGCCGGCCAGGGGCGTGGTACGGTGGTGCGAGCCTAGACAGGGTGCTTGCGGGACGCCGCTTCCGGGTCTAGGGGTCAGCGGCATCGATATCCGAGGTTCGCCATGGCCGCCACCACATTCGACCTGAACGACATCAAGCGGCGCATGCAGGGCGCTGTCGCTTCCCTGAAGCATGACCTCAACTCCCTGCGCACGGGCCGCGCCTCGGCCAATCTGCTCGATCCGATAGAGGTGGAAGCCTATGGCGCGCGTATGCCGCTGTCGCAGGTCGCCACCGTCAGCGTGCCGGAACCGCGGCTCATCTCGGTCCAGGTCTGGGATCGAAGCATGGTGCATGCGGTGGAAAAGGCGATCCGCGACTCGTCCCTGGGCCTCAACCCCAATACGGAGGGGCAGGTGATCCGCCTGCGCATTCCGGAACTGAACGAGCAGCGTCGCAAGGAAATGGTGAAGGTCGCCCACAAGTACGCGGAAGAGGCGCGCATCGCCGTGCGCCACGTGCGCCGCGACGGGCTCGATCTTCTCAAGAAGCTTGAGAAGGACGGGAAGATGGGCAAGGACGACGCCACACGCTCCTCGGAGCAGGTCCAGAAGGCGACGGACCAGACCATCGCCGACGTGGATGCGGCCTTGGTCCACAAGGAAAAGGAGATCATGCAGGTCTGACCTGCGGTCCGATTGCCATGGAAAACGCCGCAAGACCCCTTGCAGAGGCCCAACCGGGTGCGGATTCCGGCAGCGGTCCCTATGGGCTCAAGCATGTGGCGATCATCATGGATGGCAACGGCCGCTGGGCACAGAAACGCGGCCTGCCGCGAACGTTGGGCCATCACGCGGGCGTCGAAGCGTTGCGTCGCGTTGTCCGCCATGCCGGCGACATCGGCCTGCCGTTCCTGACCATCTACAGCTTTTCTTCCGAGAACTGGTCGCGGCCGGCCAGCGAGGTCGCCGACCTGATGGGCCTGCTGAAGCGGTTCATCAGGAACGACCTGGCTGATCTGCATTCCCGTAATGTGCGGGTGCGCATCATTGGCGAGCGCGGCAGTCTTGCCCCGGATATTCGTGGGCTCTTGGACGAAGCCGAGCGCATGACCGAGCGGAATACGGCTTTGACGCTTGTCGTGGCCTTCAATTACGGTGCCCGCCAGGAACTGGCGGCGGCGGCGCAGGCCCTCGCCGCGGAAGCGGTCGCCGGCCGGATTGCGCCACAAGAGATCACCCCGGAGGCGATCAGCGCGCGCCTGCTGACTGTTGGCATACCGGATCCCGATCTGATCATCCGGACGTCGGGCGAACAGCGGCTGTCGAATTTCCTGCTCTGGCAGGCGGCCTACACGGAATTCGTGTTCACACCCACGCTGTGGCCAGATTTCGACGGGCGGGCCTTGGATGAGGCGCTGCGCGACTATGCCGGGCGCACACGCCGTTTCGGTGGCCTATGACGGCCGGATCGGGGCTGCGATCCAAGAGCGAACTGTTCCAGCGCGTGGTTTCGGCGCTCGTTCTGGCGATCGTGGCGCTGGCCACGGCCTATCTCGGCGGATGGCTCTTCGCACTGGTCTGGGCCGTTCTTGCTGTCGCCATCGTCTACGAATGGGAAAAGATCGTCGCGCCGGAGCAGTCGCCGACCATGGCCATCGCCATGGCCGCGATCGTCGCCATCGCCGCCATCGTCTTCCGGGACGCCGGAGTTTCTCCAAGCTTCTTCATCGTGGCCGGCGCCGGTGCCGCGGCTGTGCTGTTGGTCATCGCGGTCCGGGCGCGGGAGGACAGGGCGAAGGCGCTCTGGCTCTGCGCCGGGCTGGTTTACGCCAGCGCGTTGCTGGCGAGCGTCGTGGTCGTGCGCTCGGCAGGGCTGATCGGGTTCTTCGCCATCCTGTTCCTGTTCATCGTGGTCTGGCTGACCGACATCGGCGCCTATTTCGCCGGGCGAACCTTTGGCGGGCCGAAATTCGCCCCGACGATAAGCCCCAAGAAGACCTGGTCGGGCGTCATCGGCGGTGTCGCCTGCGGCGTGCTCTGCGGGCTGTTCGTGGTCTGGATGGCCTCGCACTTCGTTCGTGTCCAGGTCAGTTTCGCACATGCAGTTCTGGCATTTTTCCTTTCTGTAGCGACTGTTTATGGGGATTTGTTCGAGTCGTTTCTTAAACGCCGATTCGGTGTGAAGGATGCCGGCTCGATAATTCCCGGCCATGGCGGCTTTCTGGATCGGCTCGACGGGTTCACGGCGGCGGCGATCCTGGCTGGCCTGATTGGCACGGCCCGTGGCGGCGCGTATGGGGCGGCTCAGGGTCTGCTCGCATGGTGAGCGGCGCGCCGTCATCCCTGACACTTCTGGGGGCCACGGGCTCCATCGGCTCCAGCGCAGTTGCGGTGATCCGCGCCAATCCCGGTCGGTTCCGGGTTGAAGCCGTGGCGGGCGGACGCAACGCGGGGGGGCTGGCAAAGCTCGCGCGCGACCTCGGGGCAACATGCGCCGCCATTTCGGACGAATCCGCCTATCGAGACCTGAAGAACGAGCTGTTCGGTTCCGGAATCGCGCCACTCGGCGGCGCCAGCGGCGTTTGCGAGGCTGCTGCCAGGCCATCGGATCGGGTGGTCGCGGCGATCACGGGCGTTGCCGGCTTGCAGGCCACGTGTGTCGCGCTTGAGCGCGGTGCGACGGTGGCGCTCGCCAACAAGGAGGCGATGGTGAGCGCCGGCAAGGCGGTTCTGGCCGTCGCGCGGAAGGGCCGGGCGACCATCCTGCCGCTCGATTCGGAGCATAACGCGCTGTTTCAGGCGCTCGGTGGCGCGCCGATCGAGGCGGTCGCGCGCATGACGCTGACAGCATCCGGTGGCCCGTTTCGAACCTGGACTGCGGAAAGGATCGCCGCCGCGACGCTGGAACAGGCGCTGGCGCATCCGAATTTCGCCATGGGTTCGAAAATCACCGTCGATTCCGCTTCGATGATGAACAAGGGGCTGGAACTCATCGAGGCGCATTTCCTGTTCGGCCTGCCAGAATCCAGGCTGGACGTGGTGGTGCACCCGCAGCAGCTCATTCACGGGCTGGTCACCTTCGCCGACGGCAGTGTGAATGCGGGAATGGCGATGCCCGACATGCGGGTTCCGATGGCCCATTGCCTGACCTATCCCGAGCGCTGCGATTCCGGCGCGCGCGGCCTCGACCTGTTAACCATTGGCCGGCTTGATTTCGAGGCGCCGGACGATGTGCGCTTTCCTGCTCTGCGGTTGGCCCGTGAGGCGCTGAAAGCCGGAAAATCCGCGCCAACCGTGCTGAATGCGGCGAACGAAGTCGCAGTCGAGGCGTTTTTGGCCAGAAAAATACGGTTCTGCGACATCGCGGCAACCGTGGAGACGGTCATGAACCTGCCGGGTTTGGCTGATCAAAGGGAACCCGAGACGGTCGAGGAGGCAATCTCTGTTGACCATGTTTCGAGATTTCATGCCGCGCAGGCGTTGTCGCTTCGCGCGCGCCGTGTCACGAATTAGCGTTTTCCGGCGTGGGGACGCCGCAAGGCCAGCGGGCGCCATGGGCGATCGCTGGCTCCACTGGGTGATTTTCCGTTCCGGAAGGAAGGGCGAAATCTCCAAAAGGGGTCGAATTCCAGCGGCTTGCCGTAGGGGATTCGGTGGTTGGCGCCTCTTTGCAGGCGCGCGGAGGATGGTGGGTTGACGGATATTCTGAGCATGGTCGGCGGATTCGCCTCGAATCTGGCCGGCTATCTGATCCCGTTCTTTTTCGTTCTGGCGCTTGTCATCTTCGTGCACGAGCTCGGCCACTATCTGGTCGGGCGCTGGTGCGGCGTGGCGGTGGAGGCGTTCGCGATCGGTTTTGGACCGAAGGTCGTGGGCTGGACCGACAGTCACGGCACGGTCTGGAAGTTGTGCGCGGTGCCGCTGGGCGGCTACGTCAAGTTCAAGGGAGACCTGAACGCCGCGAGCGTGCCGGATTCCGAAGCCATGGCGCAGATGTCGGCGCAGGAGAGGGCAGAGTCCTTCCCGTTCAAGCCGGTCTGGCAACGCGCGGCAATCGTCGCGGCCGGTCCCATCGCGAATTTCCTGCTGGCGATTGTGATCTTCACCGGCGTGTTCATGTTCAACGGTCGCTGGATCGTCGAGCCGATCATCGGTGTTGTTGTTCCCGGTTCCCCGGCCGAGACTGCCGGGTTTCTGGCCGGGGATCGCATCCTGTCGATCAACGGGGAGCGGATGGAGGGGTTTGATTCTGTCCGTCACGCCGTGTCGTCGAGCCGCGAGCCATCGCTCAGCATCGAAGTCGACCGCGCCGGCGTGCTGAAAACCCTGATCGCCGAACCGCGCGTCACCGAACAGAAAACGCCTTTCGGGATGTTGCGGGCGCGGACACTCGGGATCGGCGCATCGAGTCTCGTCGAGCACCACAGGCTGGTGAAATATGGCGTTGTCGACAGCTTTGGCCTGTCGATTGACCAGATTCGCTCGGTGTTGACGCAGACCGTGGATTACATCGGCGGGCTGTTCACCGGTCGGGAAAAGGCAGACCAGCTTTCCGGCCCGATCCGCATTGCCCAGGTCTCCGGAAAGGTTGCCGAGGCGGGGTTTGTTTCGCTGCTGTCGCTCGCGGCCATCCTGTCGATTTCCATCGGCTTCATCAATCTGCTGCCGGTGCCCCTTCTGGATGGCGGTCACCTGCTGTTTTACTCGATCGAAGCGGTGTTTCGCCGGCCCTTGAGCCGTCGGACCCAGGAGTTGGGGTTCAAAGTGGGGCTGGCGCTGGTGCTCATGCTCATGGTCTTTGTCACGATCAATGACATCGTGCAGATCCGAAAAGGTTGAGTGCTCCTCCGGGCGTGGCGCAGCGGTCACGCGCAGGCGCAAAAAGAAGGTTCTCCATGGCTTTGGCAGTTGCATTGGCCGGATGAGCGGTTAGAAGCAGACGATACGGCGGTTTGCGAAAGCCGGGATTCCCGGCGTGCGCCCAAGAGCAAGAAACTGACGGTTCCGCGGAATAGGCGAAACGATGATGATGAAGTTTGTTCGGGACATGAAAAGTGCTGCAGCCGCGGCATCCTGTTTGCGCGTGCTGCGGCGCGTCGCGGGTGGGCTGCTGGTAGCGGCGGCGCTGGTTACGATCCCAGTCGCCGTTTCCGCACCTGCGGCGGCGCAGACGATCGTGGTTCAGGGCAATACCCGCACCGACGCGGATACGATCCGTTCTTACGTTCAGCCCCGCTCTGGCGAAACGATGGATGCCGCCCGCGTCGATCAGGCCATCAAGGACCTGTTCGCCACCGGCCTGTTCTCGGACGTCAAGATTCGGCGCGATGGCGGCCGCATCGTGGTCACCGTGGTCGAGAACACGATGATCAATCGCGTGGCATTCGAGGGCTCCAGCAAGCTGAAGCCCGACCAGCTTCAGGGAGAAGTGCAGAGCCGGTCGCGCGGTCCTTTCAGCAAGGCGCTGGTCGATGCCGACGTCGCGCGCCTGAAGGAGATCTACGCGCGTTCCGGACGCGGTGACGCGCAGATCGACGCCCGCATCACCAACCTGCCAAACGGGCGGGTCGACGTGACCTTCGTGATCCGCGAGGGCAGCAAGACCGGCGTGGCGGCGATTGAATTCGTTGGCAACAACAAGGTTTCGTCGCGGCGGCTGCGCGGCGTCATGGAGACGACGGAGTCGGGCCTGTTCGGCTGGCTGAAAACCTCCGACGTCTATGATCCCGACCGCCTCGCGGCAGATGTGGACCGCGTCCGCCGCTACTACCTGAAGAACGGTTACGCCGACTTCCGGGTTTTGTCTTCGACGGCGGACTATGACGCGGCCCGCAAGGGTTTTGTGATCACGATCGCCGTGGAAGAGGGTGAGCAGTATCGCATCGCTGACGTCTCGGTCGATTCTCGCGTCCGTGATGTGGAGCAGGCCCAGCTTCAGCGCGTGGTTCGCACCTCGCGTGGCGACATCTACAACGCCGAGGCGGTTGAAAAGTCGGTGGAGGCAATCGCCGGCGAGACCGCCAAGCGCGGCTACGCGTTCGCTCAGGTTCGCCCGCGCGGCGAGCGCGATCCCTCGACGCAGACCGTTCGTATCGTCTATTCGGTCGAGGAAGGCGCGCGCGCCTACGTCGAGCGTATCAATATCCGTGGCAACACGCGCACGCGGGACTATGTGATCCGTCGCGAGATCGACCTCGCCGAAGGGGACGCCTTCAACAAGATCGCGGTTGATCGCGCCGAGCGCAGGCTCAAGGCGCTGGGCTTCTTCAGGACCGTTCGCGTTTCGAACGAACAGGGATCGAGCCCGGATCGCGTCATCGTCAACGTCGATGTCGAGGATCAGTCCACGGGTTCGTTGGCGCTGTCCGGCGGTTATTCGACCTCTGATGGTTTCATGGCGGAGGCCTCGATCACCGAGTCGAACTTCCTTGGACGCGGCCAGTTCGTGAAACTGTCCGGTAGCAACGGCCAGCGCAGCCGAGGCTTCGAGTTCTCGTTCACTGAGCCGTTCTTCATGGATCGGCGGCTTTCCGCCGGGTTCGATTTCTTCTCGAAGCAGACGTTCAATTCGCAGTATGCGCGCTATGAGACGCGCACGAGTGGCGGAACGTTGCGCTTCGGGCTGCCGCTGACCGAGGAATTTGCGATCGGCCTGCGCTACACGCTCTATTCGCAGAAGATCACCATTCCGAACACAGTCACACGTCCCTATAACGACTGTACGTTCGGACTCGGGGCCGGCATCACCACGTTCAACAACATCAACTACTGCATGTACAACGGTGAGGCATCGGTTGCGGTCAAGCAGGCGCAGGGCACGACGCTTACTTCTCTGGTCGGCCTGACGTTCGCCTACAACACGCTGGACAACCCGAAGAACCCGACCAGCGGATGGTCTGCCGAGATGCGTCCGGAAATCGCCGGCCTCGGCGGTGATAGCCGCTTTGCCCGCGTCACCGGCAATGCCCGCTACTACTATCCGCTGACGGAAGACATCACCGGCATGCTGCGCATCCAGGGCGGCCATATCATGGGCTATGGCGGCCAATCCGGCCTCTACGGCGGCTCCGTGCGCATGATCGACCACTTTTTCATGGGGCCTGAGCTGGTGCGCGGATTTGCGTCCGGCGGTATCGGGCCGCGTGATCTGAATGGCGATCCGAAAGGCAATGCGCTGGGCGGGACGACCTATTTCGGAGCCACGGCTGAAGCGCAGTTCGACCTGCCGTTCGTGCCGCGTGAACTCGGCCTCAAGGCCGCGCTGTTTGCCGACGCCGGAACGCTGTTCGGCTACCGTGGCGCCAAGTACTTCGATGTCAACCGGAGCGGCGTGATCGATGGGATCGGCGCGAATTTCTCGTGCCCCGCGCCGGGCATTGGCGTGATCCAGCAGTTCCAGCCGGAATGTGTGAATGTTCGCGACAAGAAGTTGTGGCGGTCCTCGGTCGGCGCGAGCCTGCTGTGGCAGTCTCCTCTGGGGCCGATCCGCTTTGACTATGGCTTCGCGCTCACCAAGGACGAAGGCTACCGTGATCCCATCACCGGCATGCGTGTCGGCGGTGATCGCACGCAGGCCTTCCGGTTCTCCGGCGGCGCGCGCTTCTGAGGCGC
>DAOMXN010000099.1:0-8652 GCA_035437025.1 Beijerinckiaceae bacterium
AGCCGCGCGCGCCAGCGCCGACCGAGGAACGACGAGGCAACGTCGAGGAAGGGCATCATCGGGTCCGCCTTACAGGAAAGCCGGCCGGCATCAAAGCCGGCCGGCCCGTGACGGGCCGCCCCGCCTAGCGGCCGAGGTGCTTGCCGGACCTATGGTCCGCGATGCGGCTCGAGATGACACGGTTGCTGATCAGCCAGCTCAGCGCGCCAAGTCCCAGGGTCACGGCGGAGCCGGTGGCTCCGGGAAGGAGCGTGCCTGCCAACTGGCCCAGGACGTCGGCGATCGCCGAAACGTTGCCGCCGCCAGCGTTTTTCGCCCAGAGTTCGAAGATGTTCTGGGCAGCCGAGGCCGCCGGTTCGGCCTTCTTTCCAACGAGGTTTCGAATGATGTCGACGGCGGCCTGTGCCGACTGGGCATGTTCCGCTCCCGTTGTCTTGACGAGACCGATCGCGTCGCGAATCCGGGCCGCCAGCTGGATGGCGTCCGACGCCGACAGCGCCACCTCGTTTTGCTTCGCCAGGATGTCTCGTACGACATCCAGCGCCACTTGCGGGGAGGTGCCATTGGCGCCCGTGGCGTGCTGCAGCACCTCCCTGATCTGCCCCATTGTCTGCGCCGGGTTGGCGACCACCGTCTTGGCCGTCGCTCCGGCGCTGCCCAGCGAACCGCCGACGGTGTTCATGACACCGCTGTTCAGCAAGCCGACGCCGCCGATGCCGGCGAACACCTTGCCGAACAGCCGGTTCCAGCTTGTCTCGTAGACGATGCGCGACCGGTCGCGGATCATGCTCTTCTCGTCGGCGCCCTGGCGCGGGCCTTCGACAGTCCGGCGGCTCGCGCTGGTCAGGACCGAACGGAACGCCGCATCGACGATGCCGGTCGTCGCAAGCCCATGCTCGGCCTGGAACGCCATCACCTGAGCGCGCGTGTTCTTGCCAAAGATGCCGTCCTCGGCGCCCAGATAGAAGCCCAAAGCATTCAGTTGCTTCTGGATGGACTCCACATGCGGGTTCTTGGGCATGCCGAAGTGAAGGTCATCGGAATTGAGGTCAATGTCGTCGCGGTGCATCGATCCGCCTCCTGAGCCAGAACGGCCGGTTGAATACGGGGCAGCGGCCTCCTCGCCGACCGGCGTGAAGCCGACGCGCGCCAGGAACTGGCTGACACGCGCAAGGTGCTTCTGGCGATCGGCAAGGCCGTTGATGCCGCCATTGATCGTCTTGGTCAGCGCGAGGAAGTCGTTGTTGTCGGCGTAGCGGTTGAGCTTCCGCATGGTCCAGTAGCCGCAGGCCACGGTCCAGACGTGTTCCGGATCGGCCGCCAGATCCGGATTGCGCTCGAGGTCCAGGTCGACGATGCGGCCGACTTCCCGGTAGTTGTCCCGGAACGTGAGCTGGATCAGGCCCCGGCCACGATAGCGGTATCCATCGCCGGTCGGCTCGGGACCGTTGCCGTTACGCCCGCCATAGACCATGTTCGCCAGCTTCTGCTCGTTGCCGGCGTAGGCAGAAGCAAGCGCTGCGGTCGGGAAACGCTTCGGCCACACCGCCATGAGCCGGTTCGCGCTGTACCGCAAGCCTTCCTGAAGCGTGCGAAAACCGCCGGACTCATGCGCGAGCTGTGCCATGAAGAAGGCAAAGCGCCGTTCCGATTGAAGAATGCCGTAGCGTGCGAGCGCCCTTGCGCCATTGTCGCGCAGTTCGGCCATGACCTCGGGGTTGGCATTGGGGAACAAGGGCCCGAAATCAGGAAGCCGGATGCTTGCATCGTGAACGCCACCCCCCATCTCGGAGAAATCCGGATCGCGCCAGCCATGCCGGCGCCGTGGTGGTGGTTCTTCCCGGTGCAAACCGCCCCGTTCTTCCTCTTCCTCACCGTCGTGCTGGTGCGAATGTTTCGTCCCGTTCGACAATTCATCGATGATGGAGGGGTTGTCCCAACCGCGTTCGGCCGCTTCGCGCAGCCAGCGGGGAGCGTTCTTGGATTTGCCCTTGTAGCCCCAGACGATCCGGCGATGATCGTCCGGCGTCTCGCCGAACCCGACATGCAGGGTCCGGCTGCCCATGTAGGCGACACCGGCGCCAATACCGTTGGCGCCCAGCGCCGCCGCGGCTGTCACGAAGGCTTCAACCGTGTCGCCGCCGTCCTCGTCAGTGAATTCCAGGGTCCTGCCGTCGACGACGAGTTGCAGGTCGGCAGCCCTGCCGCCGTTGTGGCGGGTTGAGCCTACGCTTTTCCCCGTCGTACCGGGCTGGCCGCCCGAAGTGACGCGAACGACGTCAACGCCGGCAGCCTCAGCGGCCCGTTCCAGCAGACGTTCCAGTTCGATCGAAATGCGCCGGTCCCGCACTTTCCCGACGATCCCGGATTGGTCAACAAGTGCCATGGATAGCCCTCCCCAGCCACGTAGGCCTATGCCGCGAGAGGCAGTGGGCCGCTTGTCGGCCCCGGAATTCAAGCACGAATTCCACGTTTCACGATCATTTCACGCCGACGGCCTGCCCGAGGGACGCCGGCCTGGCCATTGTGCGCGCCAGTCCCTGGCGCATCGAGGCTCTGACGGGAATGTCTCATGCCGGCGTCGCCCCGGACAGAGTCACCCTTCCAGGCGTGCGGCCCGCAGCCGCCACTCCACCACCAGCGGATACGCCGCGCCGCGCTTCAGCGCGCGGGACGGCACATCCGGGCCAAGGTCCAGCGGTCGCCATTCGCGGCAGGTCGAAACGCGCAGGTCGAGCGCGATGAACGCGTCCAGATAGTCGGCGAAACGGTGCGGGTAGGCCGGCATGCGAATTTCCGTCTCGCCGTCCCGGAAGTGAGCGGCGACTCCGGTCAGCGATACGAAGGGATGAATCTCGACGATGGCGATCTCGCCACCGGGACGGAGAATGCGCCGTGCCTGGGCCAGCGGCGGAGCAAGGTCCGCCACATGCTCCAGCGCGAGGCAGAACAGGACGAAATCCGCGCTCGCCGCCGGGCGCGGCAGCGGCTCTCGCATGTCATGGCGGAAGAGAACGAAGGCGGGATCGCGGCCGCGCGCCTCTGCCAGCATCGCTTCCGAGAGGTCGCAGCCGGCGAGCGAGCGCGCGCCGGCCGCCTTGAGGAAGGCAAGGTTGCGCCCGGTGCCGCACCCGAACTCGAACACGTCTCGGCCGACCATGGCGCCGGTCGTGGCTGCCAGCGCCCGCGTCGCGCCGAACACCATCGGATTGTCGGCGCGATCATAGGCCTTCGCCCAACGGTCGTAGGCGGCCTCGACGGAAAGGTTCAGTACGCCAGAATCGCCCACGGCGTCACCGAAAGCGGTCGAGAATGGCGTTGGCCAGGGGCAGGACGGCGCTCGGCCTCAGCAGGATCAGCAGGACGCCGGCGAGCGTGATGATCGCCCCGATGCTCATGCGCAGGTCGAACTGGTCGCCGGTGATCCAGATGCCGAGAATGACGCTGAACAGCGGGTTCAGGATCATCAGCGGGGCGACGAGATTGGCATCGTTGCGTTGCAGCACCCAGAAATACAGCGAGTGCGAGACGATCGACACCATGATCGCGACGAACAACAGCGCGGCGACAAGCTTCCAGCCTGCCATGCGCGCGATCTCCCACTGGTTCGACTCCAGGCCCCAGCTGAGGCCCGCCAGCGGCAGGATCGACAGCAGCGCGGTCCAGGCCTGGTACTGCAACGGCGCGACACCCAGCATCTGCTTGATCACGATCACGCCGGCCGCCGCCATCAGCGACGAGAGGATGATCAGCCACAGCCCCCAGGACGCCTGCGTCTCGCCGGGCCGATACATCAGGATGATGATTCCGATGACAGCAAGCGCGATCCCGGTGATGCGCCGCCAGCGGATGGTCTCGCCCAGCACCAGCACCGACAGCAGGGTCGTGGCCGGCACCGCGACCTGCCCGACGATCGAGGCCGAAGACGGCGTCGCATCCTGCATGCCGGCAATGAAGAGCCCGAAGCCGACCCCACTGATCAGAAAGCTGACCGCCAGAATGCGCCAGAACGGGCGCGGCACATGGCGCAGCCAGGGAAACAGCAGCAGCGCGACCAGGCAGAATCGCAGGGTCGAATAGAAGAACGGCGGAATCGCCAGATCCGCGACGATGATGCGGCTCAGCACCGTATTCCCGGCCCAGATCAGGCAGATCACGACGATGATGGCGAAGTGGCGCGGATTCATGATGTTATAGTTATAGGGCTAACCATCTTGCGCAAGCCGTCGCGCGCTTGCGCGGCAAGGGCTTGCCTCGCGTGCCGCGAGCGTCGATAAGCGCCGCAGACGCGAGGACCGAGCCGCATGACCGCCACCCCAACACCGCCGCTGCAGATCGGTATCGTCCCCGTGACGCCGTTCGAGCAGAACTGCATGATCATCAAATGCTCCGCCACCAACAAGGCGGCCATCGTCGATCCGGGGGGAGACGCCGAGGAAATCCTCGCGGCAGTCAAGCAGTTCGGCGTGGACGTGGAAAAGATCCTGCTGACGCATGGCCATCTCGACCATGTCGGCGGCGTCAAGGATGTCGTGGCGGCGCTGAAGGTTCCGGTCGAGGGGCCGCATGTCGCCGACAAGTGGCTGGTCGAGCACGCGGAGGAAAGCGCCCGCAAGTACGGCTTCCCTCCCGGCAACATGAAAAATGCCTGGTCCGACCGCTATGTCGAGGAAGGCGAGACGGTGAGCGTCGGCAATCTCACCTTCGACATCCTGTTCATCCCCGGCCACTCGCCGGGGTCCGTCGTCTACGTGTCGCGCGAGGCGCCCATTGCCATCGTCGGCGACGTCATCTTTCAGGGATCGATCGGCCGCACGGATTTCCCCGGCTGCGATCACGACGCGCTGATCACCGGCATCAAGACGAAGCTCTTCGCCCTGCCGGACACTGTCACCTGCCTGCCCGGCCACGGCCCGGCCACGACCATCGGCGAGGAGCGGCGGACGAACCCCTTCGTGCGCTGAGACGAGCAGACGCTCCGATCCGGCAACGGTTTGGTGTTGCGCGCATATTGTTCATATGTAAACTGTTGGAGCCACCGATACGCACCTGCGGGAGGAATCAGCCATGAGCGCCATGATCGACTTCGCCCGAAAGGTCCTCGCCGCGCAGCCCGCCAACACCCTTGTTGGCGCGGAACTCACGCAGTTCGAGCCGGGACGGGCGACCCTGGAGCTGCCGATCCGCCCGCACCACCTGCAACAGCACGGCGTCGTGCATGGCGGACTGGTCAGTTTCATGGCGGACAACGCCCTCACTTTTGCCGGCGGGTCCGTTCTGGGCGACGTGATGACGCTGGAGTTCAAGATCAACTACATGCGCCCGGCCAAGGGCGAGCGCCTTATCGCCCGCGCCCGTGTCACCGGCAGCGGACGCACCACCGCCGTCTGCCACTGCGACCTCTATGCGCTCGAAGCCGGCGCGGAAAAGCACTGCGCCACGGCGCAGGGCACGATCTTCAAGCTGGAGGGCAAGGGCGGGTGAACCCTGCCATTGACCTGCGACAACGACGTTTCGCGTGGCTCAAAATATAAGGAACTCCTAACAGAAGGAGATTCCCATGCGGAATGGACTGATAATCGCGCTTTCAGCCGGTTGCCTGATGCTCGCGCCGGCCGCCCTGGCCCAACAGGGACCGGGCATGGGTCCCGTGGCGGCGGCTTGCGGTGACGACATCGCCAAGCTTTGCCCTGGCAAGGAGCATGGGCGCGGCGGCGAGGTTCGCGACTGCATGGAGGCGAACAAGGCCAAAGTCTCGGCGGCCTGCAAGAAGGCGCTGGAGACCACGGGCTGGGGACGCAAGCAGCAGTAAATCGGGGCGCGCGTTTTTGGCGGCGCCCGTGCGCGTCACGGGCGTCGCATCTCTTGGCGCCATCGCGGCCTACGGCGAATCCACCATGTCCTTCAGGGTCTTGAGCCGCTCAGCGTTGAGGTCGCTCACGCAAGTCGCCAGAATGTTGCCGTAGCCCGTTCCCTGCCGCGATTCAAAGTTGCGGAAGGCGCATTCCGCGTCTCGCCAGGCGATCCAGGCACGTTGCGCCTTGTCCATCGCCGGGCCGAAGGCCTTCTCCGACGGCTCGGTGTATCGTTCCCGCAGGGTCTTGATCGCGGCGGCCATCTCGCGGCCCTGCCCCTGCGTCTTGCGCGCAAGGCAGGCGCCCATGTCGCGTTCCGTTGCGGCGTTGCGGCACTCCTCCTGCGCCAGCGCTGGCATGACGGACAAAAGAAACAGGGCACAAAGCCCGGTTGAAGCCTTGCGCCCTGCTCCGGTCATGGTCGTGCTCCTACCCCAGATGGAACTTCTTCAGATCACGGTGTTCGCCGACGATACGACGGACCGTGCCGGTGAGCGAGCGATAGATGATGGTCTCGGTCTCGATGAGTTCGCCATAGAACTTGACGCCGCGCAGCAGCGCCCCGTCGGTGACGCCGGTGGCGGCAACCACCACGTCGCCCGAGGCGAGCTCGTTGAGATCGTACTTCTTTTTCGGGTCCTTGACGCCCATCTTGGCGGCGCGGGCCACCTTTTCCGGCGTATCGAGGATGAGACGGCCCTGCATCTGGCCGCCGACGCAGCGCAGGGCGCCTGCCGCCAGCACGCCTTCCGGTGCGCCGCCAATGCCGAGATAGATGTCGACGCCGGTCTTTTCCGGCTGCGTCGTCTGGATCACGCCAACCACGTCGCCGTCCGTGATGAGACGGATGGAACAGCCGATCGTGCGCAGGCGGGCGATCAGTTCGGCATGGCGCGGACGGTCCATCACCAGCGCCGTCACCTCGCCGGGCTTGCAGCCCTTGGCCTTGGCCACCGCCATGATATTGTCTTCCGGCGAGGCGTCGAGATCGACGATGCCCTTGGGATAGCCAGGGCCGATCGCAATCTTGTCCATGTAGACGTCAGGGGCGTAGAGCAGCGTGCCGGCCTGGGCCATGGCCATCACGGCGATGGAGCCGGGCATGTCCTTGGCGCAAAGCGTGGTGCCCTCAAGCGGATCGACGGCGATGTCGACCTTGGGGCCCTTCTTCGTGCCGACGCGCTCGCCAATGAACAGCATCGGCGCCTCGTCGCGCTCGCCCTCGCCGATCACCACCTCGCCGTCGATCGGCAGCTTGTTGAGCTCGCGCCGCATGGCGTCCACTGCCGCCTGGTCCGCAGCCTTTTCATCGCCGCGCCCGCGCAGGCGGGCCGAAGCCACCGCCGCGCGCTCGGTGACGCGAACCAGTTCCATGGTGAGGATGCGCTCGATGATGCGGTCTTCAGTGACGACGATTTCGGTCATGTCCTGGCCTGTCGGGAATCGTTGATGCGGTAAGCGCGCTATACAGGGTTTTGCCGGCCCTGTCAGAGCCGCCGGCGCCTGCATACGTCACCAACCGCCAGAAATCCCCAAAAATTGCCACAACGGAGAGCAAATTCTGGCGAAATCCGTGAAAAGCACCACTGCGATGTTAACACGATCTTCGAACCTCTGAGGTCAACTGCTGCCTGGTAACGCAGCGGAAAACGATGTTGTCGCGTGGGGCACGATGATCAACGGCATGCTGAGGGCGGCGACGCTGCTATTTCTCCTCTCGCCTGCGCTGGCGGGCCAACCGGGCGTGGCTGGCGACTGCGCCGGCATGCCCTCCGTGCAGAGGCCTTGCGCCAGCAGCGAGATTGACCGGCTCACCCGGGAAGTCGAGACGGCGTACTCCGTTGCGCTCAACGGTATCGGCAGCGCCGGCCGGAGCGCTTTGAAGCGCGATCAGGAGTCGTTCCGGCGCATCCTCGACCAGTCATTGAGCCTTGGCGACCAGGATGCCGAGACGCTGTTGACCCTGCGCCGCGACCTTCTGGATTCCATCCGGCCCTCGCGCGGGGAGTGGACCGGCAGTTGGGCGAACGCGTTCGGAACGATCGAAATCCTCGCTACAAGTGGCGGCAACTATCACGTGCGCCTGCATGCCGCTGATCCTGGCGCTGGCGGCTGGGTTTGTGAATTCGAGGACAGCGCCATCCTGGCGCCGCGCGGCATCGCCATGATCGTCGGCGCGGAAAGCGCCGCGGATGACCATGGGGGCCCCAACGAGGGATGGACCCTCGCGTTCCGCCTCGCTGGCGACATCCTCATGGTGGAACCGCTGAGACCGAAGGGCTTCCCGGGCGCCATGCCGTTCTGCGGCAAGGGCGGCAACGTGGCGGGCAACTTCTTTGCCCAGGATCACGGATTGGCCTTGCGCAGGACTTCGGAGCGCAAGTAGCGCCGGTCAGCGCTCGATGCGGATGACCTGCGGATCACCTTCCACAACCCCGTCGTCTGCGATCCTGGCCAGCGCCGAGCGGATGGCGGATTCGCTCGTGGCGTAGGTGATCAGCACAACCGGCACGGACTGGCCCGAGGCGGCGCGATCTCGGCCGCCCTTCTGCAGGATGCTTTCCAGCGAAATCGAGCGTTCAGCCATGCGCGTCGCGATAGCGGCGGCCGCGCCCGGCTTGTCCTTGACCTGGAGGCGGATGTAATAGCCGCCCTCGTGCCGGCGGATCGGTGCGCGCACCAGCTTTTCCAGCGCATCCGCCGGCCGACCGAAAACCGAGACCGAGATGCCGCGGGCGATATCGACGATATCGGCGACCACCGCGCTGCCGGTCGCCCCGCCCCCTGCCCCCGGGCC
>DAOMXN010000100.1:0-8399 GCA_035437025.1 Beijerinckiaceae bacterium
GCGGGGGAGCACCTTCCTCGCGTCCCAGCACGATCTGCAGGTAGGCGGAGGCGCCGAGCCAGCCTGTCGTTTCGCCGACCAGCAGGATGGTCTCGCCGGCGGCCCTGAAGGCGATGCCGGCGGCTTTCGCCACGTCCGGCACCAGGCCGACGCCGCCGATGGTGGGGGTCGGCAGGATCGCGCGGCCCTGCGTCTCGTTGTAGAGCGAGACGTTGCCCGACACGACGGGGAAGTCGAGCGCGCGCGCCGCCTCGCCAATGCCACGGACCGCCAGCGCGAACTGGCCCATGATCTCCGGCTTTTCCGGATTGCCGAAGTTCAGGTTGTCGGTGAGCGCGATCGGAAGGGCGCCGGTGGCGGTAAGGTTGCGCCAGCATTCGGCGACCGCCTGCTTGCCGCCCTCGAACGGGTCGGCCTCGACATAGCGGGGGGTGACGTCGGTCGCCAGCGCGAGCCCCTTTGGACCGTCGCCGATACGCACGACCGCGGCGTCGCCGCCGGGGCGCTGCACGGTGTTTCCGAGGATCAGGTGATCGTATTGTTCGAACACCCAGCGCTTGGAACAGAACTCGGGCGAGGACAGCAGTTTCAGCAGCGCTTCGGTGGCGAGCATCGGCTGTTCTACGAGGGTTTCGGCCAGGACCGGGCGCTTGGCGGGCGTCACCCAGGGCCGGTTGTATTCCGGCGCCTGATCGCCGAGTTCCTTGATCGGCATGTTCGCCTTCACCTCGCCCCGGTGCCTGATGACGAAGCGCAAGGTGTCGGTGGTCTTGCCCACGACGGCGAAATCCAGGCCCCATTTGGTGAAGATCGCCCGGGCTTCCGCCTCCTTGTGCGGGTGCAGCACCATGAGCATGCGCTCCTGGCTTTCCGACAGCATCATCTCGTAGGCGGTCATGCCGGATTCGCGGCAAGGCACTGAATCCAGATCCAGTTCCACGCCGAGATCACCCTTGGCGCCCATCTCGACGGCCGAGCAGGTCAGGCCGGCGGCGCCCATGTCCTGGATGGCGACGACGCAGCCCTTCGCCATGATTTCCAGGCAGGCTTCCAGCAGCAGTTTTTCGGCGAAAGGGTCGCCAACTTGCACGGTTGGCCGCTTTTCTTCCGATTTTTCATCGAACTCGGCGCTGGCCATGGTCGCGCCGTGAATGCCGTCGCGCCCTGTCTTGGAGCCGAGGTAGACGATCGTTAGTCCGACGCCCGTCGCCTGCGAGGTGAAGATCAGGTCTTTCCGGGCAATACCGACGGCCATGGCGTTGACCAGGCAGTTGCCGTTGTAGCGTTCGTGAAAGCCGACGGCACCGGCGACGGTGGGAACGCCGAACGAATTGCCGTAGCCGCCGATGCCAGCGACGACGCCGGCGACGAGGTGGCGGGTCTTGGGATGCCCGGGGGCACCGAAGCGCAGGGAATTCAGCGCCGCGATCGGCCGGGCGCCCATGGTGAAGACGTCCCGCAGGATGCCGCCGACGCCTGTCGCCGCCCCCTGATACGGCTCGATATACGAGGGATGGTTGTGCGATTCCATCTTGAAAACAACGACATCCCCATCGCCAATGTCGACGACGCCGGCGTTCTCGCCGGGGCCGTGGATCACGCGCGGACCCTTGGTCGGCAAGGTCTTGAGGTGGACCTTGGAGGACTTGTAGGAGCAGTGCTCGTTCCACATCGCCGAGACGATGCCGAGCTCGGTGATCGTCGGCTCGCGGCCCATCAGGTCGAGAAAGCGCTGATACTCGTCCGGCTTCAGCCCGTGCTGGGCGACGAGTTCGGGCGTGATCTTGGGTTCGTTCGGGATCATGGCGTCATCGCTGCGAAAAGTGGGCCGGTCATAGTCGGGGACGCCGGATTCCGCCACTGATTCTTGCGGCTCAGGCGATTCCCTCGCGCCCTTTCGCCACGCGATAGTAGGCCCAGAGCAGCCGCGCCGCGACGGCCCGCCAGGGTCTCCAGATCTCCGCCGTCTCGGCCAGTTCGGAGGCCGATGGCCGGTTCTCAAGCCCGAAAGCGAGCCGCACGGCCTCCTGAAGGGCCAGATCGCCGGCAGCGAAGGCGTCGGCATGCCCAAGACAGAACATCAGGTAGATGTCGGCCGTCCAGGGGCCGATCCCCTTCACCTGCGTCAAATTGGCGTGGGCCGCGTCAGCGGGCAGTTCGTGCAGGGTTTCGATTTCGAGCAGGCCCGAATCGACCGCTTCGGCGATCGCGCGCAGCGTGCGAATTTTCGGCTTCGACAGGCCGCAGGCCCGAAAATCCGGCTCTTCGGCCTGCAGAACGGTGCGCGGCGTCAGCGGTGACAGGCGTGTCCGCACGCGCCCCCAGATGGCATCGGCGCTGGCGACCGACAGCTGTTGCGCCACGATGATGCCGCACAGGCCGGAAAACCCGCCCTCGCTGCGTCGCAGGGGCGGCAGGCCGGCCATTTCCGCAACCGGCCGCAGGCGGTGATCGCGCCGGATCAACGCGTCCATCCCTTCCGCGATGTCGTCCTGGTGTGCGATGATGCGCATCTGATCCCCCCGCACCAGTTGACGCGCAGGGCAAGGCCATTGCAACCCGTTTTCCGCTTCGCGCCCAGTCCTAACGGCTACCTGCATCTTGGCCATGCCTATTCCGCTCTGGTGAACCAGCGGCATGCCCGCGAGACCGACGGTCGCCTGTTGCTGCGGATCGAAGACATCGATGTCGTGCGCTGCCGGCCGGAGCTGGTCGAGGCCTGCCTCGAGGACCTGCACTGGCTCGGACTCACCTGGGAAGAGCCGGTTCTCCGGCAGTCGACGCACTTTCCGCGCTATCGCGCCGTTCTCGAAACCCTGAAGGAACGGCGGCTGCTCTATCCGTGTTTTTGCAGCCGAAAGGACATCGTCGCCCACGTGGCGACCGAAGAGGCGCGTACCGGCGCCGCCTGGCCCCGCGATCCGGACGGCACGCCTCGGTATCCTGGAACCTGCCGGAGCCGCCCGGCGGCGGAGATCGCGAAAAAGGTGGCGGCGGGCGAAGCTTTCGCCCTGCGTCTCGACATGGGGGCCGCGCTGTCAGCGAGCGGGATGCGCGGCCTTTCCTGGCGGGAGGTGGGCGCAGGGCGCGTGGTCGCCGATCCCGCGCTCTGGGGCGATGTCGTGCTCGGGCGCAAGGAGACGCCCACGAGCTATCATCTTGCCGTAGTGCTCGACGATGCGTTGCAGGGGGTCACGGATGTGGTGCGGGGCATGGATCTTTATGCCGCCACGGCGGTACACCGGGTTCTGCAAACCCTGCTTGGGCTCCCCGAGCCGCGCTACAGGCACCATACCCTGATACGCGACCCGACCGGTCAAAAGCTCGCCAAGAGCCGGGCCTCCACTCCCTTGCGCCAGTTGCGCGCCGAGGGCTGGAGCGCCGCAGACGTCCGTCGTGCGTTGGGGGTCGACTGACGTTACCGCGTTGCGAAAGCGATCCAGAAGCTGATGCTGGCGATTGAAATCACGGTCGTGACTGCGATGGCGCCGGAGGCGAGCGCCATGCCGACCCTGTGTCGTTCGGCGAACAGATAGGCATTCACGCCGGCCGGACAGGACGCCAGCACCGTGGCGACCGCCGTCCAGAGCGGTGGCAGGCCGAACACCTGCGATGCCAGGAGCCAAACCGCCAGCGGATGCACGACAAGCTTCAACGCGACGATCAGCGCCAGCAGGCGCGGCTCGCCGCCGAGCCCGTAGCGGCTCAGGGCCGTCCCCATCGCAAACAGGGCGCAGGGAGCCGCCGAATCCCCGATGAACTTGATCGTCGCCATGGCCGAATCGGGCAGGGGAATTCCGAAGGCGCGCCAGGCCATGCCGGCCAGGATAGCGAGGATGATCGGATTGCGGGCCAGCTTCCGAGCGATGCTGACCGCCTTGCCGCCGGCCCCGCCAGCGCTTTCCACCAGCAGCGTGGCGACGGCAATGGTCACGGGCGTGTGCACGGCGATCAGCAGGAACAGGGGAACCGCTCCTTCCTCGCCGAAAACGCGCAGGATGAGCGGAATGCCGATCAGCACGGTGTTGGCATAGCCCGTGGCGATGCCGGCAACCACGGCTTCCTCGGCCGAGCGGCCGAAGGCTCGCCGGGCGACCAGGCTCGCCGCTGCCCAGACCAGGGCCAGCGCGCCGAAATACGATGCCCAGAACGACCAGGGCTGGATGTCAGGCCATTTCGCGCTGACCAGCGACCGGAACAGCAGCGCGGGAATGGCAATGACGAAGACATAGTCCGAAAGTCCCTCGCCGGTCTTCTCGCCGATGAGCCTGAGGCGCGTCGCCGCCCAGCCCAGCGCAATGACCAGAAAAATCGGCAAGACGGTGAGGAACGCAGCAAGCATCGGGATCCTGGCGTGGTGGGGCGAAAACTCAAGAAATTGCCTTGCCTTATGAGTTTCCACTCAAGGGCCGCCGGCATCTTACCGTTCGGCTTAGGAGGCGCTTAAGGTGTTTTTCCATATAACCAGGCCGGGCAGGGTCGACGCAATCGCTGGCATGATCTGATTCCTCATGGCGGCCTTGGGCGGGAGCATTCTTTGACTGAATCGGACAAGATTCCGGCCGAGACCGGCGTTCGCCTACTTTCCGCCGCGCAGATCGCTGACATCGCCCACGAACTGCGATCCCCGCTGGGCGGTATCGAAGCGATGGCGGACCTGCTCGACGCGACCGAACTGGATGCGAACCAGAACCGCCTTGTGCAGGCTCTTAGGCTGGCGGCGGTACATCTGCGCTCGGTTGCCAATGACCTGATCAAGTCCCCGGGCGATCACACGCCGGCCGGTGATCATCGCGGCGCGATCGGTGCGTGCCTTGACGCGTTTGTCGTTGCCAGCGAGGCGCGTGCGCTCGTCCGCGGCGCCCGGTTTCGGCTCGACATGCCGCCGGTTTGCGCCCAGGCGCTGGTCGCGGATGTACGGCATCTGCGGCAAATTCTGGAAAATCTGGTGGACAATGCGCTTCGGTTGTCCGGGCGCGGCGAAGTACTTCTTTCCGTGGTTCCGGCCGTCGATGGTCGCGGGGAACCCCATGCACGCTTCGAACTCCGCGATGAAGGTCCCGGACTGACGCCTGCCCAGGCGGAACGAATATTCGGCAGGGGTGTCACCCTGGACGACCGCGCCGCCGGAGCCGGTCTCGGACTGTCGATCGTCGCCGATCTCGTGCGCCTGCACGGCGGCACATGTGGTGCTTTCGGCCGTGATGACCGCCAGGGGGCATGCCTCTGGTTCACGTTTCCCGTGTTCGAACACGGAAATTGTGCTCCGTTCGGCAAGTTGCCGGAGAAGGAAACCGCCGGCCCGCCCTCGCACCGGCATGTGCTGGTCATCGACGACCATGCCTCCAGTCTGCAGGTCCTGGCGACCATCCTCGATCATCTCGGCTTCGAAGTGGTCTCGACCAATTCGCCGCTGCGCGGGCTCGAAATGGCTGGCGCCGAGCGCTATGGCGCCATCTTCACCGACATGACCATGCCAGAACTGGACGGCTGGGCGCTCGTTGATCGGTTGCGGGCCCTGCCGGCGCCGTTCGGGACCTGTCCGATTTTCGGTGTCAGCGGGCGCGTCACTGACGACGAGAAAGCCCGGTTTCACGCCGCCGGCGGCACGGCCTTCGTGGAAAAGCCGATCGGCATCGCGTCTCTCAAGCGAGCGCTGGGCCAGAACGGGTTCCTCTTGCCGGTTCGGTCGGCGCGGCTTCACGCCCACGCCTGAGGGTCATGGTCGAGCGGTCTGCGGCGGCGGTGCTGTGGCAAGGCTGGCAGCGCTGCCGGGCGCGCGCTTCAGGATTGAATCGGTCTGTTCACGCATGCGTTTGAACTCGGCAAGCGCCGCGCCTTCAAGCTCCCGGCCTCTCGGGAGCTTGATGGCGAGCGGGTCGACGTAGCGCTCGTTGATCATCACTTCGTAGTGAAGGTGTGGTCCGGTCGACAGGCCGGAGCTTCCGATGTAGCCGATGACCTGCCCCTGGCGCACCCGCGCGCCCTCCTTGATTCCGCGACCGAACGCAGACAGGTGGCTATAGGTGGTGACGTATCCGTTCGTGTGGACGATCTCGACGCGGCGGCCATAGCCGGAATCCCAGTCGGCAAGGCGGACGGTGCCGTTGCCTGCGGCCATGATCGGCGTTCCGTTCCTGGCTGCCCAGTCGACGCCATTGTGCATGCGCCAGTAGCCCAGAATCGGATGGCGACGGTTACCGAAGGTCGACCGCAATTCGCCCTCGGTAACGGGCTTGCGAATCAGGAATTTCTTCGCGGAACGGCCTTGATCGTCGAAATAATCCACCACTTCGTCATCGGGCAGCGGGAAGCGGTAGAACTTGCGGACCTCGCCGCCGATGCTGAGGCTCAGCATCATCAGTTCCGTGGGCTGTTCGGCTTCGTCGTTGCCGATAAGGATCTCGAAGGAATCGCCCCCTCGCACGCCGCGCTGCAGATCGACATCGAAGAACAGGACACGCACCATCTCGTCGATCATCGGCTTGGGAATCGCGTGCTTGCGCGCCGTCTCGTGCAGGCTCTGGAACAGGGTGAAGCCGCCCTCCTGTTCGCTGTCGTCGTCGCCTGCGCGGCGCACTTCCGGCGCGGCCCGCGGCGATTCGATCGGCACGAAAACACCGTCGTCGCGGCGCCCCACCGATCCGATCCGCGCTTCCTCGTTGTAGAGGTCCACGCGGACCAGTGCCTTGGCCTGGCCAGGGGCGAGCGCTTGGAAAACCAGCCTAAGGCGCCGGCCGACATCGAGTTGCTGTCCGCCCCTGACCAGATTGCGCAGGATGTCGCGCGTCTGAGATGGGCTAACGCCGAGATTGCGAAACAGCGTCTCTGCATTTTCGTCGGGGCGGATGGTGACGGCGCGCTGCTCGATCTGGTTGCGCGCCAAGGCTGCCTCGAGCCTGGGAAGCGCCGTCACATTCTCCGGCACCATCCGCACGACAAGGCGCGAAAATGGCTCCTTGCCGGGCGCGGCAAACGAATTCACGGCCGCAAGTTCCGAAGGGCTGCGCATGGCCTTGGCCAGAAGCATCTGCGCCGGCAGGGTCGGAGCCGTGCGGCGGGCGGCTGTCAGGGCCTCCTGAACCTGTGATCGCGATTCGTCGTCGCCGAGTAGATTCGGTGCCTGGGGACCGCCTGCCCAATCGTCGAGACTGCGGTTCTGCAGCGCCACGTCCGCGTCGAGGTTTCCAGGCGGCGCATCCTCCAGGGCTCGATCCTCGCTGGCGTCGGCGATCAGCCGCGCCACGTTAAAGGATGGCACGGCATCGGCGAATCCGAGCGATTCCAGCGCCAAAGGGCTCGCGATGCGGGTAAAGCTCGCCGCGCGAATCACATCGCCTCCAGGGCCGCGGCGCGTGACCGGCAGCTTGAAGGTCTGGCGCGCCGCGATGATGTCCGCACGCTGAACCAGGCGATCGGCCCTGCGCGCCGCGATGGTCAATTCGCCAGCGAGCTGGGAGGCATGTTCGCGCGGCTTGATCATCTGAGGCTGATGAACCTCGCTGCCGCGATGCTCCATCGTGCTGGTCGCGGCGGCGAACATCAGCGCCATGCCGGCAAGGCCTGTCAGTACGATCGCCGCAAGCCACCGACCGTTGACGCGCCGCCGCGCCGGCGCTTCGGAGGATTGTCCGGAGACAGCCAGCGGGGGCTCGAAGCCAAGATCGATAGTCAGGCTGGATGCGGCTCTAGGCATCAGGACGTGGTTCGTTCCCAGGTTGCTATAAAAGGCTCAGCCAAATCGCGCGCCCTGTATAGCCCGAGGGCGCGCGATGCCCAAGCCGTCCCAACCGCTTTCGGTCGTTGCCCGCGACTGCGCCCGGCTCCTGCGGCAAAGTTATGGCCGCTTGCGGCGTGCGGAATCGTGGATTGGCGCAAAGAATTTTCGGTGTCGACCGCTGGCGCTTGAGCCATTCACCTAGCCCTCCGCCGCCAGCTTACCGAAAAGCCGCCCCTCGTGGCCCATTTTCGATGATTTTCGCGCTCCGGTGTGCGCTGCAGAAAAAAATTCAAAATCGGCGTTGACAGCCGGAAACGGGTGGCGCTATAAGCCGCCCATCGACGCGCTGCTTCGGCGGCGCGGGCCTCGCTTCCTCTGAAAGACGAGTTGGTCTTTTGACCCGGCTCCGCTGGGATAGGATAGTTTGGCTTCGCTGTTTGGCAATTGAAGACGAGAAAGAGAAACGTGGACGGCGAGGTTCTTGCGGACCGATCCTAACCGATCGGTCGGAAAGAGACTTCGGCGGTCTAACGTTTCGGTGAGTGTACACACGCTTGGTCCCCTCGGGGATCAGCAGTGCACTCCGTCAATGAGACGTTGTGATCAGCCGGTTCAAAATCTCAATCCAACTTGAGAGTTTGATCCTGGCTCAGAACGAACGCTGGCGGCAGGCTTAACA
>DAOMXN010000101.1:0-1736 GCA_035437025.1 Beijerinckiaceae bacterium
CAGCGCGAGGGCGGGGGCACGGCGCCGGGAATGGCAGCGAGCCGGCCCTGCCGCGTGCCGAGCGAGGGCAGCGACCCCATCAGGCCGATGGTGTAGGGATGCTGCGGATCGTCGAAGATGGCCTTCACGCTGCCCTGCTCGACGATGCGGCCGGCGTACATCACCGCCACGTCGTCCGCGACCTCCGCGACCACGCCGAGATCGTGCGTCACCAGCACCACGGCCGTGCCCGCTTCGCGCTGGAGGTCGCGGATGAGGCGCAGGATCTGCGCCTGGATCGTCACGTCGAGCGCGGTTGTCGGCTCGTCGGCGAGCAGCAGTCGAGGGGCGTTGGCCAGCGCCATGGCGATCATCACACGCTGGCGCATGCCGCCCGAAAGCTGATGCGGGTAGGCGTTCATCCGCTCTTCGGGCGCAGGAATGCGCACCTTGCGCAGCATGGCGAGGGCGCGCGCGCGTGCCTCGCGCGCAGGAATGTCGTTGTGGCGGCGGATGGCTTCGACGATCTGGTCCGCCACGGTGAAGGCCGGATTGAGCGAGGTCATCGGCTCCTGGAAGATCATCGCCATGACGCGGCCGCGCAGGTCCGATAGCGCCGCGGGCGACTTGTCGAGCAGGTTCTCGCCGTCGAGCAGGATGCGTCCGCCGGTGATGCGCGCGGGCGGGCGCGGCAGCAGGCCCATGACCGCCAGGGAGACGACCGACTTTCCGCAACCCGACTCCCCGACGAGACACAGCGTCCGGCCCGGCCTGACCTCGAAAGAGACGCGATCGACCAGCGTCGCTGGCAGGTCCAGCGCATCGAACGACAGGGACAGGTTCTCGACCGCAAGCATCGGCGGCGTCTCGCTCTTGCCGCCGTCCGGCATCACCCTTGCCACGCACATCTCCCGGGACCGCCCGCCAGGACGGCAATGTCCCATGGCAGGGCAGGCGCGGCACGCTGTCAAGCGCGGATCGCGCCCGCGGGGCGTTGACCGGATGGCAAGTTGTATGACAAGTTCACGGCAAGCCGAGAAACAGACCGGCGCGGTCGCGGGAGGAAATATCATGATCAGCAAACGCATTCTGGGCGCCATGGCCCTGGCCGGCGCGGCTGCCCTGGCGCTGCCGGCGCAGGCGCAGACCAAGCTCAAGTTCGCCCACGTCTACGAGGTGAACGAACCCTATCACACGCAGGCGCTCTGGGCGGCCGAGGAGATCAAGAAGCGCACGAACGGCAAGTTCGAGGTGCAGGTCTTCCCGGCCTCCCAGCTTGGCAACGAGCCGCAGATCAACGAGGGCCTCGGCCTCGGAACGGTCGACATCATCTACACCGGCGCGGCCTTCGCCGGGAACACCTACAAGCCGCTGGCGATCTCCAACGCGCCGTTCATCTTCCGTGACTACGCGCACTGGCAGGCCTATCGGACCTCGCCGCTGTTCCGCGAACTCGCCAAGGGCTACGAGGACATCACCAAGCACAAGGTGATCGTCATGACCTACTATGGCGAGCGCATGGTGACGGCGAACAAGGAAATCAAGAAGCCGGACGACATGAAGGGCATGAAGCTGCGCGTGCCGCAGGCGCCGCTCTACATCATGTTTGCACGGTCGGTGGGCGCCAACGCCACGCCGATCGCCTTCGCCGAGGTCTATCTTGCGCTCCAGCAGAAGACGGTGGACGGGCAGGAGAATCCGCTGCCGACCATCATGGCCAAGAAGTTCCACGAGGTGCAGTCGCACATCATGCTGAC
>DAOMXN010000101.1:1836-8339 GCA_035437025.1 Beijerinckiaceae bacterium
TGCCGACCATCATGGCCAAGAAGTTCCACGAGGTGCAGTCGCACATCATGCTGACCTCGCACATCTCGGATACGTTGGTCACCATCGTGGGCAACCACCTGTGGAACCGCCTGAACGATGCGGAGAAGAAGGTGTTCGCCGATGTCTGGGCGGAAGCCGCGCAGAAGGCCTCCGACGACATTCGCAAGGCGGAGCTGGCGCTGGTCGATGAGTTCAGGAAACTCGGCAAGAACGTCGTGACCGTCGACCGCGCCGCGTTCCAGGCCGCCGCCCTACCGCTACTCAACGACGCCTCGGCCGGCGCGGGCTGGACCAAGGCGCATTTCGATGCGCTGCAGGCGCTGAAGTGAGGCTGCTCCCCCGCGCCGCAACCCGGCGCGGGGATGCCGCTCGAACGAGGCGGCGGCGCTCCTAGCTGATCACGATCGGGGCGAAGGCCTGCCGCGCGCCGATCGCCTTCCAGTCCCAGGCGATGCCGAGTCCGGGACCATCCGGTGGCGCGGCTCGCCCGTTCCTCACGGTCATGCGGCTCGTCGTGACGTCGTCGAGTTGCGGAATCCACTCCACCCAGGCCGCGTTCGGTACGGCGGCGCAGAGCGAGACATGCAGCTCCATCAGGAAATGCGGGCAGATCGCGACATTGAAGCTCTCGGCGAGATGGGCGACCTTCAGCCAGGGCGTGATGCCGCCGATGCGTGCCACATCGGCCTGCACGATGGAGCAGGCGCCGCGCTGGAGATATTCGCGGAAGTGGCTGGGATGATAGATCGACTCTCCGACCGCGACCGGCAGGGTCGTCGCGGCGCTCAGCCGGATGTGCCCGCCGAGATCCTCGGCCGGCAGCGGTTCCTCGAACCAGGCCAGGTCGAACGGTTCGTAGAGGCGGGCGCGGCGGATGGCCTCGGAGACGGTGAAGGCCTGGTTGGCGTCGACCATGATCTCGAAACCGGGGCCTACCGCCTCGCGCACGGCGGCCAGCCGCGCCACATCCTCGCTGGCGCGCGGGCGGCCGACCTTGATCTTGGAGCCGCCGAAACCGTCCGCCCTGGCCTTCAGCGCATCCTCGACCAGCGCCGGCGTGTCGATGTGCAGCCAGCCGCCTTCCGTGGTGTAAAGCGGTATCGAGGCCTGGGCGCCGCCAGCCTCCTTCCACAGCGGCCGACCCGAGGCGAGGCACTTGAGGTCCCACAGCGCGGTGTCGATCGCCGCCAGCGCCAGCGCGGTGATCGCGCCGACGGCGGTGGCGTGGGTGGCGAAGAACAGGTCCTTCCAGAGCGCCTCGATGTCGAGCGGGTCGCGGCCGATCAGCCTCGGGCACAGGTGGTCCCGGAGCAGGCCGATGACGGACGAGCCGCCGGTGCCGATGGTGTAGGTGTAACCCGTGCCGATGCGTCCGTCGCTCGTATGGATGCGCACCATCGGCGTTTCCTGCGTGACGAAGGACTGGATGGCGTCGGTGCGTTTCACCTTCGGCGTGAGGTCGACCTGCAGGATCTCGATACGGACGATTTTTGCCATGGCGCTTCCTCCGGCGGTTCTGGGGGCATGCCCGTCAGCCTGAGGCGCAATCCGCCGGCATGCAATGGCCGAATTTCATTTTGTCAGGCGGGAGCCACGACATGACAGGGGCAGGCAAGGACAGCGGCGCGGGCGAGGAACACCTCATCGTCGTCGAGGAGCAGGAAATCCGGAACGAGTATTTCCCGGAGGATGTGGTCGCCTTCGTCCTGTTCTGGGCGATGGGCGGTATCGTCTTCCTGCAATTCTTCACGCGCTACGTGTTGAACGATTCCGTCGCCTGGACAGAGGAGATCGCGCGTTATCTCCTGATGTGGGTCACGTTCGTCGGCGCGGCGGTGGCGATGCGCCGGCGCGTACACATCGCCGTGGAGGTATTGCACAACTTTCTGCCGCCCGGTCCGGTGCGTGTGCTGAACTTCGTCATTGATGTGATCACCACCGGCTTCGTCGGCCTGCTCTGCTGGTATGCCCTGACCATCTACGAGCGCATGAAGATTCAGAAGATGACGGTCATCGACTGGCCGATGTCCTATGTCTACGCAGGCGTCGGCCTCGGCTGCTTCCTGCTGCTCTACCGTACGGTGCAGATGGTGTTTTCGAATGCGAGGCGTGGCTGGCGACCGGACCCGGCGCGCCAGGGCCTCATTCTGGATTGAGCGAGAAAACCCATGGCCGTCCTGTTCTTCTCGTTCTTCATTCTGCTGTTCGTCGGCGTGCCGATCTTCATCGCACTGGCCGGCTCCTCGCTCGCCTATATCTGGGCCCACACCTTCATCCCGGACTTCGTGGTGCTGCACCGCATGGCGGGCGGCGTTGATTCCTTTCCGCTGCTGGCCGTGCCGTATTTCATCCTCGCCGGGAACCTGATGAACACGGCCGGCATCACCAACCGCATCTATGATTTCGCGGTCGCGCTGGTTGGCTGGCTCAAGGGCGGCCTCGGGCACGTCAACGTCATCGGCTCGGTGATCTTCTCGGGCATGTCCGGCACGGCGGTCGCCGATGCCGGCGGGCTGGGAACCATCGAGATCAAGGCGATGCGCGACCACGGCTACAAGGACGAGTTCGCCGTGGGCATCACGGCGGCCTCCGCCACAATCGGGCCGATCATTCCGCCGTCGCTGCCGATGGTGATCTTCGGCGTGATGGCGAATGTCTCCATCGGACAGCTCTTCGCCGCCGGGATCGTGCCGGGGCTGATGATGGGCGGCTTCCTGATGACCTACATCACCTATTACGCCCACATGCACGGCGTCGGCCGCGACCAGAGGTTCCGGCTGATCGTGCTGGGCCGCACCTTTGTGCGGGCTGTTCCGGCGCTGATGACGCCGGCGATCATCATCGGCGGCATGTCCTTCGGCATCTTCACGCCGACCGAGGCAGCTATCGCGGCCTGTTTCTGGGCGCTGTTCCTTGGACTGATCTTCTATCCGCTGTCGAGCCAGCTCGAAGGCATGGGCCGGGGCATCGGCGGCGCGCTGCTGGTCATGACGGGCATGGTGGCGGCGGCCTGGGCCTTCGCGCAGACCGGTGTGGTGAGCGAGGTGCGCGCCGTGATCACCGCGATCACCTTCAACCTCGTTGCTTGCGTCGCGGCCTATCACTATCTGCGCCGCGCGCGCGGCGTGCAGCCGGCCTACAAGCCGATGACCTTCGCGCAGTTCTACAAGATTTCCCTTGAGACCGTGGAGACCACGGCCAGCGTGCTGATCATCGTCGGCGCGGCCTCGCTGTTCGGCTGGGTTCTGACCACGACCCGGGTTACCGACACCATCGCAGAGGGCCTGCTGTCGATCACCACCAATCCGCTGATGATCCTGCTTATCATCAACGCGTTCCTGCTGGTGGTCGGCTGCTTCATGGAGACGATCGCGGCGATCTCGATCCTGGTGCCGGTGTTCATGCCGATCATCACCAAGGTGGGCATCGATCCGGTGCAGTTCGGCGTGATCATGGTGCTCAACCTGATGATCGGTCTGTTGACGCCGCCGGTCGGCATGGTGCTGTTCATCCTGTCACGCGTGGCGAGCATCTCCTTCGAGCGCACGGTGAAGGCGGTGATCCCGTTCCTCATCCCGCTGCTGGCGGTGCTGGCGCTGATCTCGATCTTCCCTCAGCTCACGCTGTACCTGCCGACGCTGTGGTATCGCTAGAGTATCCGTGATGATCAGGCAGTGCCCTGCGGACCGATGGAGCTATCCTGACGAGGGCATTGCGCGGCGGCGCCGATAGATTAGTCTCCTAAGCAAATCGCCGCGCGCGACTCCCATCGGATTTGCCCATCATGCCCGTTCACAACCGCATCGCCGAGTTTTCCGCCGACATGGCCGCCTGGCGGCAGGACCTGCACGCCCATCCCGAACTGGGGTTCGAGGAGCATCGCACCAGCGCCATCGTCGCGGACAAGCTTGCCTCCTGGGGCATCGAGGTGCATCGCGGCATCGCCGGCACCGGGGTCGTGGGCGTGCTGCGCGGCACCGGTAGTTCCAGCCGCTCCATCGGCATCCGCGCCGACATGGATGCGCTCGCCATGCCGGAGTTCAACGAATTCGCGCACCGCAGCCGGCATCCGGGTAAGATGCACGCCTGCGGTCATGACGGGCATACCACGATGCTGCTCGGCGCGGCGCGCTACCTGGCGGAGACGAGGAATTTCGATGGGACCGTCGTCTTCATCTTCCAGCCGGCGGAAGAGGGCGGCGGCGGCGGCCGGGTGATGGTGGAGGACGGGCTTTTCGAACGCTTCCCCTGCGATTCCGTCTATGCCGCGCACAACGATCCGCTGCTGCCGGCCGGAACCATCACCGCAGTCCCAGGCCCCGTCATGGCGGCGGCGGACATGCTGGAGATCGCGATCCGCGGCCGGGGCGGTCATGCCGCGCGCCCGCATCACACGGTCGATCCCGTTCTGATCGGCAGCCATATCATCATGGCGCTGCAATCGATCGTGGCGCGCAAGGTTGATCCCCTGGATTCGGCCGTGGTCGGCATCACCACGTTCCATGCCGGTTCGGCCAAGAACGTCATCCCGGAGACGGCGGAGCTGACCGGCACGGTGCGCACCTTCAGGCCGCAGACCCAGGACGAGGTGGAGCAGCTGATCAGCCGCATCGTCACCTCGACGGCGGCGCTGCACGGCGGCAGCGCGGAACTGAGATACGAGCGCGGCTATCCGCCGGTGGTCAATTCGGCCGAGCATACGGCGCGCGCGGGGCGTGCCGCGGAAAAGGTTGTCGGCGCGGCGCTGGTCAAGCGCGATCATCCCCCGACCATGGGCGGGGAAGATTTCTCCTTCATGTTGTTGCGCCGGCCCGGTTGCTTCGTGCGCATCGGCCAGAAGGGCAAGGACAAGGGCGGCGTGCCGCTGCACAACTCGTCCTACGATTTCAACGACGAGATCGCCCCGGTGGGCGCGAGCTTCTTCTCGACGCTGGTCGAGCAGGAGCTGCCGCGCGGCTGAGTTTCACGCTGCCGGCCCGCCGCGCAGCCGACCGAACCTTTCATTCTGGTTTTCCGATGACGCAGACGAGCACATCCGGCCCTGTTCAGGTTTTCCCGCAGTCGGCGGATGACGCCCTTGGGCTCGACCGGTTCGCCGTCGGCCAGTCTGTGTCGCGCGCCGAGGACCCGGTGCTGTTGCGCGGCGAGGGACGCTACTCCGACGATGTGAGCCTGCCCGGGCAGGTCCATGCCGCTTTCGTGCGCGCCCGCGAGGCCCATGGCGTGATTCGCGACATCCGCACCGCGCGGGCGCGTGCCATGAAGGGTGTGCTGCTGGTGATCACGCAGGCGGATCTGGACGCGGCCGGCTTCGGCGAGATCCGCACCAAGGTGCCGATCCGCCAGCCCGATGGCAGGACGCCGCCATCGCGACCGCCGCTCGCACGCGGCAAGGTACGGTTCAGCGGCGAGATCGTCGCCTGCGTCGTGGCCAGGACCCTGGATCAGGCGCTGGATGCCGCCGAGGCCGTTGAGCTCGACATCGACGCCCTGCCGGCGGTGACCCTGGCCTCCGAGGCGGATGCGCCCGGCGCGCCGCAGCTGTTCGAGAGCGTTCCCGGCAATGTGATCTACGACTACCGCTACGGCGACGAGGCCGCCGTCGCCGCCGCCTTCGAGCGGGCGCATCATGTGACGCGGCTCGGCCTGCGCAATACCCGCCTGGTGGTCAATCCGCTGGAGCCGCGCTCGGCCCTGTGCAGTTACGATGCGCGCGAAAAGCGCTACACGCTGCGCGCCGCCTGCCAGGGCGTGAAGGGCCTGCAAGCCAATATCGCCTCGGACCTGTTGCAGGCGCCGGCCTCGGCGATGCGCGTGCTCACCGGCCAGATCGGCGGATCGTTCGGCCTCAAGGGGGCGGTCTTCCCCGAGTACGCTTGCCTGCTGCATGCCTGCAGACGGCTGCGGCGGCCGGTGAAATGGACCGATCGTCGCTCGGACAGTTTCCTCGGCGATTACCACGGGCGCGACGATGAGCGCCTCGGCGAGCTGGCGCTGGACCGGCGCGGGCGCATCCTGGCACTGCGCATCAGCGGGCACGGCAATCTCGGCGCCTACGTGACCGCGGTCGGCACGATGGCCTCCACCTCCAACGTGCCGAAGAACGCCGCAGGCGTCTACGCCACGCCCGTCATGGCCGTGCATTCCCGAACCATGGTGACCAATACCGTGCCGATTGGTCCCTATCGGGGCGCCGGCCGGCCGGAAGCGAACTACTTCATGGAACGGTTGATGGACGTGGCCGCCGCCGAAACCGGGATCGACCGCATCACCCTGCGCCGGCGCAATCACATCCGGCCGTCGATGCTGCCGTTCACGGCGGCGTCCGGACTGGTCTATGACAGCGGCGACTTCCCGGCGGTGCTCGACCGGGCGCTGGAAGCCTCGGATTGGAAGGGCTTTGGCAAGCGCAAGGCCGCGAGCCGGCGCCGGGGGCTGCTGCGCGGCATCGGGCTGGGGCAGTTCCTGGAAGGCACGGCCGC
>DAOMXN010000102.1:0-8331 GCA_035437025.1 Beijerinckiaceae bacterium
GCATCCCGCTGCCGGCGCCGCTGTGCGCGGCCTGGCGCGGCGAGGGCTGGTAACTCCCTGCCCCGGGGCTTGTCCCGGGGCCTTGACGCCGCCACAGTTCCGGCGCTGGCTGCGCGCATCAATGCGCGCGGACATGGAGACCCGGATGCGGCGACTGACGCTTGCACTTGTTTATGCCGGCCTGGCGACATCGCCGGCGCTGGCCCAAGGCGGCCGGCCATCGAGCTGGACGCTGAGTTGCGAACGCGCGCAGGCGTTGGTGGCGCAATCCGGCTCGGTGGTGATGAATTTCTCCCCCACCACCTATGACCGCGTGGTTTCCGACCTGCGCTTCTGCCTGCATGGCGAGGTGCTGATCCCGGCCTACGCCCCGACGCGGGACAATCCGCAGTGCCTTGTGGGCTACACCTGCCGCGAAGGTGACACGCGGAGGCGGCGGTGATGGACCGTGCGACCGGCAGGTTTGCGCCGGCGCGTGCAGGGCTGCTGGCGACGGGCCTGATCGGGGTTGTGGCGACCGCCCTGCCCGCGTACGCCCAGCCGCGCCCGATGACATCCGCCATGACCTGCGCCGATGCGCAGGCACTGGTCAAACGCGCCGGCGCGCGCGTGCTGAATTTCACGCCGACGACCTATGACCGGGTGGTCGCCGACCTGCGTTTCTGCATCATCGGGCAAACGCTGGTTCCCGAGTTCGCACCGACGCGCGACGCTCCGCGCTGTTTCGTGGGCTATGTCTGCCGGGAATACGAGATCGATCCGGGTTGAGGCACGAGGTGATCGCTGTTCATGGGCCGCCGAGGGTACGCTCCATCACGAGATGCTCGATGGCGGCCTGTTCATCCCCTCCGCAGGCCCCGCCGCGCTCTTTCTCGATGAAGCCGAGACGGCGATAGAAGGCAATAGCAGCGGCATTGCGCGGTTCCACCTCAAGGCGAACGGACTGGCAGGCCGGGAAGCGCGCCAGACAGGAAGCGAACAATTCCTTTCCGACGCCCCGCCCCTGATCGGAGGGGTGGACGTAAAGCCGTCGCAGGTCAATGCTGCGATCACAGCCTAGGGCCGCTGATGCAGTGGCGACAAGCTTGCCCTCGCGTTCCGCCACCAAAAAGGCCGCATTGCCTTCGTCAACCTGCGCCGCAAGCACTGCCTCGGCGTGCCAACGGTCGGTGATCTCGCGGACCTTTTCTGCTCCGAGCGTGCCGTCGTAGGTTGCGTGCCAAGTCTCGATGAGCAGCGCGCGGACCGCCGCGACATCAGCAAGTGTGGCGTCGCGAATGCGCAGCCCGCTCATATCCCCAGCTTCTGCTTCAAAAGCTCGTTCACCGCGCCGGGGTTGGCCTTGCCGCCCGAGGCCTTCATGACCTGGCCGACGAACCAGCCGAGCAGGGTCGGCTTGGCGATCGCCTGCTGCACCTTGTCCGGGTTGGCGGCGATGATCTCGTCCACGACCTTTTCGATGGCTCCGGTGTCGGTGACCTGCTTCATGCCGCGCTTTTCGACAATCTCAGCCGGGTCTCCGCCCTCGGTGAAGACGATCTCGAACAGATCCTTGGCGATCTTTCCGGAGATGGCGCCAGAGCCGATGAGATCGATGATGCCGCCGAGCTGGGTGGCGGAAACCGGCGTCTCGCCGATGCCCTTGCCTTCCTTGTTGAGGCGGCCAAACAGTTCGTTGATCACCCAGTTGGCCGCTGTCTTGCCGTCGCGGCCCCTGGCCACGGCCTCGAAGTAATCCGCGCTCTCGCGCTCGGCGATCAGCACCGAGGCGTCGTAGGGCGAAAGCCCGTATTGCGCGATGAAACGGGCCTTCTTGGCGTCCGGCAGTTCGGGAAGCGCGGCGGCAAGCGCATCGACATAGCCCTGCGAAAATTCCAGCGGCAACAGGTCCGGATCGGGGAAGTAGCGATAGTCGTGCGCCTCTTCCTTGGAGCGCATGGAGCGGGTCGCGCGCTTGCCCGGATCGTAGAGGCGGGTTTCCTGATCGATCGTGCCGCCGTCCTCCAGGATGGCGATCTGCCGGCGGGCCTCCACCTCGATGGCCTGGCCAATGAAGCGGATGGAATTGACGTTCTTGATCTCGCAGCGGGTTCCGAGGTCCGCGCCGGGCTTGCGCACGGAGACGTTGACGTCGGCGCGCAGGTTGCCCTTCTCCATGTCGCCGTCGCAGGTGCCGAGATAGCGCAGGATGGTCCTGAGCTTGCCGACATAGGCCTGTGCCTCTTCGGCCGAGCGCAGATCCGGCTTGGAGACGATCTCCATCAGCGCGACACCGGAGCGGTTGAGATCGACGAAGGAGTTCGTCGGGTCCTGATCGTGGATCGACTTGCCGGCGTCCTGCTCCAGATGCAGGCGCTCGATGCGCACGAGGATCGGTTCCGGCTCGCCCGGCACATCGACGATCACCTCGCCCTCGCCGACGATCGGCTCCTTGTACTGGCTGATCTGGTAGCCCTGCGGCAGGTCGGGATAGAAGTAGTTCTTCCGGTCGAAGCGGGATTTCAGGTTGATTTCCGCCTTGAGGCCGAGGCCGGTGCGGATCGCCTGCTTCACGCATTCCTCGTTGATCACCGGCAGCATGCCCGGCATCGCGGCGTCGACGAAGGAGACGTGGCTGTTCGGCTCGCCGCCGAAGGCGGTGGAAGCGCCGGAGAACAGCTTGGCGTTGGAGGTCACCTGCGCATGGATTTCCATGCCGATGACGATTTCCCAATCGCCGGTGACGCCCTTGATCAGCTTCTTCGGATTGACATGCGCGGACATGATGGAAAGCCTCGGCTCGGCCCCGGACGCGGGGCGATCATGCCGGAGGGTTCACCGCAAACCGCGATCCGGGTCAAGCCCGATGATCACAGGCCCAGCAGCTGGCCGGGGAGGCGCGGGTTGATCAACAGCACGCCAACCGCGACCAGGGCCGGCGGCATGACGAAATCCATCTTGAAGCTGCGGAAGGCGGCCTCGCGCGGGTTCGTCGGATCGTAGCGGATGGCGTAGGTGCGGTTCGGGAACAGGCTCTGGCGCTTCCAATGATAGGCCGAGCGGACCCGGTGCACGCTGCCGTCGGCGGCCGTGAACTCGAAGATCGGATAGTAGACAATGTCTTTCTTGCGGAAGCCGAAGTCATAATCCACCACCTTGCCACGCGTCGTCGCCGAGCGGGCCACGAACCGGATGCGCGACATCGTCCAGTAAATGCCACCAGCGACCAGCAAAGCGCCAAGCCAGATCTCCTTCGGCAGGCTGAAAATCCATTGCATGATGGTCATGATGCTCCCCGGTGGCCGCAGGTGTCATGCTGTCACGCAGCACCATGGCAGCGGGTTAACCGGCGCGCCAAAAGCGCCACTATCGTTATCCAGAGCTTGCCGCGCTGTCGGACACCGGGTCACCCGACGTGACCGATAGGATCAGAGGGCGGCGATCTTCCTGGCCGCCCAGCGGCACACGAAGGCCCCGGCAGCGAACCCGGCAGCGTGCACCGCAGCCTGGACTGCCTGCCCGCCCGGTCCGGCCTCTACCAGTCGCAGCACGCCCAGCACGGCAAGCAGGATGGCGGCGAGCGCATTCAGTCCGGCGAAGGCGTTCAGGCAGGCCGAGAGGACGACACGGGACAGCGGCACCGGATTGAATCGCTACTGGCGGCTTGTCGAGGAGGAGGACGACGACGAGGAACTCGAATACCCGGCCTGGGTGTCGCCATTGCCGCCAAGCGGGTTCCCCAGCGCCGGATGCCGGTAAAGGGTGAAGCGGTTCAGGGTGAAGACATCGAAATTGAACTCGGCGGTGGCCATCGGCGTCGGCCCCTGAATGCCGGCGGCGGTGATGATCACGCCGGTATCGGGCTGCACGATGTTGACGCAGGCCGCGCCCTTGCAGGCCCAGGCCGATCCTTGCCGGAGCACCACGATCTCGCGGCCGGGCCGGACCCAGATGTCGACCACGGTGCCACGGACGCCGATCGTCGCCTGCGGCGTTCGGATGCGGAAGTTCTCGGATTTCGTGCTGCCCGTGACGAATCGGAATGCGCCCTTCGCCATGCCCAGCGTGACCTGGCTGGCGGTGCTGTCCGGATTGTAGACGAAACGGTCGAGCTTGATCGTGGCCTGAGGCCCCATCGACACGCTGGTGAGATCGTGGAAGGCGACGCGCGCCATGCTGTCCGCGCCGGTCGCGAGCACCTCGTTCTGGACAACCCTGTCGGTGTTCCTGAGCGCGACCGTCCTGCCGCCGAAGCTTCCCGAGACCTGCCGGACAATATCGGCCATCTCGCCGATCGCGGTTTGCGCCGAAGCGCCGCCAGCCGCGCAGAGGGCGGCCAGCCCAATCACCAATCGCCGCATGTTCGAAACCTTTCCGTCCGGTTCTCAAAGGCCCCGGCGGCAAAGATCGGTCAAAACCGTAAAAAAGTCACTGGTATTGCTTCAGCAATGCGAGCGAAGCCAGGTCTCCAGCCGCGCCACTGCCGTGGCGATGTCCGCTTCGCTGCCGGCATAGCTGATGCGGACGGCGCGATGGCCTTCCTCGCGGTCGAAGTCGACGCCCGGCGTCAGCGCGACACCGGCCTCGCGCAGGGCACGGCGACTGAAATCCATCGAATCGTTGCTGTAGCGGGAAACATCGACATAGGCGTAGAAGGCCCCGTCCATCGGCAGGACGGGCAGGCCGAGCTTTGGCAGCGCCTCGGCCAGCAGGCCCCGGTTGCGGGCATAGCTGGCCTTGATCGCCTCAAGTTCCGCGCGCGCGCCGAGTGCGGCCTGCCCCGCGATCTGGCTGAGGTAAGGAACGGAAATGGCGAGACTCTGCGCCAGGCGCTCCACCGGCCGCACCAGCCGTTCCGGCAGGATGAGCCAGCCGACACGCCAGCCGGTCATGCAGTAGTACTTGGAGAACGAGTTCACGACGACCGCGTCATCGGAAAAGGCCAGAGCGGTGGCAGTGTCCCCGGCATGCACCAGACCGTGGTAGATTTCATCCGAGATCAGCCAGAGCCCCAGGCGGCGACAGGTCTCGGCCACATCCTGCAGGGCGGCGGGCGCCATGGTGACGCCGGTCGGATTGGCGGGCGACATGACCAGCGCGCCCTTGAGCGGGGTCTTCTCGTGCGCCTTTGCGATCATCTCGCCGGTCAGAGCGTAGCGGGTCGCCGCCGCGGTCGGGATTTCCACGGGAACGAGACCCAGCGCCTGCAGGATGTTGCGGTAGGCGGGATAGCCCGGCCGCGGGATGGCAATGCGGTCGCCCACATCGAACATCGCGAGGAACGACAGGATGAAGCCGCCGGAAGAGCCGGTCGTGACCGCGACGCGGCTTGCCGGAACCGCCACATTGTAGGCCTCGGCATAGTGCTTGGCGATGCGCTCACGCAGCGCCGGCAGGCCCAGCGAGTCCGTATACGGCACCCGGCCTGCGGCAAGTGCGGCGCTCACGGCCTCGCGCACCGCACGCGGCGGCGGCCCGCCGGGTTCGCCCACGGCCAGCGAAACGACATCCTCACCCAGGCGCTGGCGCGCACCGGCTTCCGCCATGACGTCCATGGCGATGAAGGGGGCGACGTCGGATCGGGCGGCGGGAGAAGGTGGCGGTCTATCGGTCGGCATCGGGCAGTGTCTCCGGCCTCCTGCATAGGCCGCGGCGGGCCGATGCCGCAAGAAGGCCTTGTTGCCGTGTTCCCGATGGGGGGCGCAGCGGTCACAACCCGGCGATCCCGCCGGCGTCGCGTTGACCGCTCGCGGGCAGCTTCCTAGGCTCCGGCCGATGTTTCGAGGTGTCTTGTGAATCGATTCGCGCCCCTGCGGCGCCTCTTATCCGTGTTCGGCCGCCCGATCCTGGCGGCCTGCGTCGTCATGGCCGCGCTGCTGTCGCCGGCGGAGGCGCAGCGACAGCGGCTCAACTACATCCGCGATGCCGAGATCGAGCAGTTGCTGAAGGACTACCTCAACCCGATCCTGCGGGCAGCCGGCCAGCCGCCGACGGCCGTCCGGCTCATGCTGGTTGGCGATCGCTCCTTCAACGCCTTCGTGTCCAATGGCCGGCGCATGACGATCTACGCCGGTGCGATCATCGATTCCGCCACGCCGAACCAGCTCATCGGCGTTCTGGCGCATGAAGCCGGGCACATCGCGGGCGGCCATCTGGCGCGGCTCAGCCAGGAACTGCCGAGGGCGCAGGCGATCGCCGCCATCGGCACATTGCTCGGTGCCGGCGCTCTCGTCGGCGTGGCGACCTCGCGCAACACCATCGGCGTGAGCGGCGCAGCGCCGATGGGCATCCTGTCAGCGGGTTCCGAACTGGCGATGCGCAGCCTGCTCTCCTACCAGCGGACGGAGGAGGCGGCGGCGGACCGCGCGGCGGTGAACTACCTGACGGCGACGAAGCAATCGGCCAAGGGCATGCTGGAAGCGTTCCGGCGGCTCGCCGAGCAGCAGATGTTCCTCGCCTCGCGGGTGGACAAGTACCTGCTCAGCCATCCGCTGGCGACGGAGCGGCTGGCGGCGATCGACGCGGCGGCGCGGGAAAGCCCCTACTTCGAGGCAAAGGACCCGCCCGCGCTCGTCCAGCGCCATGAACTGACGCGGGCCAAGCTGATTGCCTTCCTCGGGCGGCAGGACGAGATCATGCGGCGCTATCCGCCGGCGGACGCCTCGCTCGGCGCACGCTACGCCCGGGCGATCTATGCGCACCGGTTTTCGCGCGGCGGCGACGCGCAGGCCCAGATCGACGCGCTGATCAAGGCGCAGCCGAACAACGCCTACTTCTGGGAGCTGAAGGGACAGAACCTGCTGGAAAGCGCGCAAGCGGGGGCCGCCATCGCGCCCCTGCGCAAGGCGGTCACGCTGGCCCCGGGTCAACCGCTGCTGCGTGTCATCCTCGGCCACGCGCTGATGTCCTCCGGCGTGCCGGCCAACGTTCAGCAGGCCATCACGGAACTGACGGTGGCGATCCAGCGCGATCCGGAAGTGTATGAAGCCTATGTTTACCTGGCTCAGGCATACGAAAAGGCAGGCCGCACGGCCGATGCCGAACTCACGGTGGCGGAGAGTTACTTTTTTGCAGGCGCGTATGAAGAAGCACGCCTGATCGCAAAGCGGGCGCAGGCCAAGTTCCCTCCGGGTTCACCCGGCTGGAGACGAGCCGACGACATCGTTTCGTTCCACACGGACAAGAAGGGCTGATCCCGGTTCCGGCATCGGCGCAGGAGACAAGACAATGCTGAAGACCATCCGTTCCGCGCTGCTCGGAGCCGTGCTTGCCGGCGCCGCCCTGGTTGCGCCCGCCCAGGCGCTCACGGCGCAGCAGAAGACCGAGTTCGAGACCCTGATCCGCGATTACATCCTGAAGAATCCGGAACTGATCCAGGAAGCGCTGATCGAACTGGAACGGCGCCAGAAGGAGGCGGAAAACGCCGCCCGCCTCAAGGTCATCAAGGACCCGAACGGGCCGCTGCTCGCCTCGAAGTTCAATTTTGTCGTCGGCAACCCGAAGGGCGACGTCACGCTCGTCGAGTTCTTCGACTACAACTGCGGCTTCTGCAAGCGCGCGCTCGGCGACATGCAGCGCCTGGTGAAGGAGGACGCGAACCTGCGCATCGTGGTGAAGGATTTCCCGATCCTCTCCGCCGGATCCCGCGAGGCCGCCGCCGTCGCGCTGGCGGTGAAGCAGCAGGTCAAGCCCGAGAAGTTCTGGGAGTTCCACGTCACCCTGATGAGCCGGTCCGGACAGATCGGCAGGGCGCAGGCGCTGGAGGCGGCCAAGGCCATCGGCGCCGATGTGGCGCGCATCGAGACCGACATGGGCAAGCCGGAAGTCGCGGCCGCGATCGAGGAAGCGCGCGGCCTGGCCGATGCGCTGGGCCTGACAGGCACGCCGTCCTACATCGTCGGTGATGAGGTCGTGGTCGGTGCCGTTGGCTACGAGCAGCTCAAGGGGCGCATCGATTCCTTGCGCCGATGCGGCAAGACCCAGTGTTGAGCGCCTGCGGCAACCGGACTTCATCAGCACCAGACATTCCCAAAGGCCGGCGGTGACGCCGGCCTTCTGTCGCGCGGAGTGCTGAAGACCGCGTGTCGGCGGTCTGCCGGCAAGTCACTGCCCCCCTCCCGCAATGCACAAGCGAGCCTTTTCATCCGGCGCGCGCCGGGCTATGACGCGCGGCCGATCTTGAACGCGCCGGGCACAAGGCCCGGGCGGAACCATGAGAGACGAATGTAATGGCTGGCAAAGGCCCCTTCGACACCGATATCGTTCGCGAACTCGCCAAACTGATTACCGAAACCGATCTCGACAAGCTCGCCAACGGCGGTGCGAAACTGGAGCAGTTTTACGTGCTGCCGG
>DAOMXN010000103.1:0-8295 GCA_035437025.1 Beijerinckiaceae bacterium
CCGGCGGTACGTGGCCGCCCTGCTGGCCGTGACGATCGCCGTCGGCTTCGTCGTCGTGATCGACGCCCTCGGCTCGTCCGCCCGCGGCGCGATCTCGGCGGCCGTCGAGGACGCCTACCCCGAGGCCGACCTGATCGTCGGCGACGACTTCGGCGTGGCCGAGCCCGATCCAGAGCAGGCTCGACACAAGGATCGCACCCACCGCAACCGCAAGCGCCGACGCCAGCGCCGCGCCCGCCGGCGGCAGCAGCAGGAAGGCCAGAACCAGCGCCTTGGGATTGAGCAGCGTCGTCAGGAACAGCGATCCCGCATCGATCGCCACCGGTATCGCCGCGTTCAGGGTGCTGCGCCACAGCCGGAGCGCCAGCCACAGCACATAGAGTCCCAGCACCAGCCGTAACGCACGGGCCGCCACATCGTGGCTGGCGATCAAGGGTTCGAGCGCCAGGCGGGCGCTGCCGACAGCCAGCGTATAGGCGGCCAGCACCACTCCGGCGAGCACGAGGGAACGCGCAAACCCCCGCCCGGCCCCGGCGGCGAACAGCAGGGCATTCGTTGGGCCCGGCGCAGCGAACAGCGCGATGGTGGCGAGCACGGCAAGGGAAGCGACGTCCATCACGGCCGGATAGGGCATCAAGCCGAAACCTCCATTGATTCCGCGCAATCGCTTCCGGCAGTCGTCGTCATCTGCGATCCTGCTTCAGGAATCACTGGGGAACCCGCCATGTCCGCCCTGAGGTCCAGCCTCTCCCGCGCCCGCGACTTTCTCGATCGCATCGCCCTTGTCGATGCGCACAACGACCTGCCCTATGTCATTCGCGCGGAATCGGCGGCGAAGGGAGACGTCGATGCCTACCGGCTGGACCGGGTGCACCAGGAAACCGACACCGACATTCCGCGCCTGCGCAAGGGCAAGGTCGCCGGCCAGTTCTGGGCAGCCTTCGTGCCGACGAGCGTCAGCCATCCCGCGACTTTCACGCTGGAACAGATCGCGCTGGTCAAGCGCATGAACGCCCGCCACGCCGACGTGTTCCTGCCTGCCTTGAAGGCATCCGACGTCGCGCGTGCCCGGCGCACGGGCAGGATTGCCTCGTTCATCTGCGTCGAAAGCGGCGTCGGGCTGGAGAATTCGCTCGAAGTGCTCGCGCTCTGGCACGAACTCGGCGTGCGGTATCTGACGCTCTGCCACAACGAAACGCTGGACTGGGTGGATTCGTCCACCGACGCGCCACGGCACGGCGGGCTGACCGAATTCGGCAAGGCGGTGATCCGCGAGTGCAACCGCCTCGGCATCCTCGTCGACCTCGCCCACACCTCGCATGAAGCGCAGCTGACCGCGCTGGATGTCGCGACCGCGCCGGTGGCGATCACCCACGCCAATGCCTTCTCGCTGGTGGATCATCCGCGCAATGTCCGCGACGCAGTGCTGGCCCGCATCCGCGCCACGGGTGGCATCGTTTGCGCCACTTTCGTGCCGACCTTTCTGAACCAGGCCGTCCGCGACTGGGTCAAGCCGCTGTGTGACCCCTACGGCAAGCCGCTCGGCGGCTCCACCACCGACGCCATCCAGCGTCACGAGGCCATGGCAGGCCCCTGCCCGCGCGCCAGCGTCGAGGATGTCTGTGATCACATCGACTACATGACCGCCCGCCTCGGCATCGACCACATCGGCATCGGCTCGGATTTCTATGGCGGTCGCAACCCGGAAGGGCTGGAAGACGTCTCGACATTCCCAGCGCTCATCGCCGCGCTGATGGATCGCGGCTGGGGCGAACCGGCCCTGAAGAAGCTGGTTTCCGGCAATCTGCTGCGCGTGCTGCGCGCAGTGGAAAAAGCGGCCGCACCGCGTTAGCAGCCAGCCTCCGATTGCTACCTGGGGCAGCGCTTGCGCCGTTCCGCCTGCTGAACCGCGGAGACCTCACGGCGATCCGCAGACGAGAGCGGCACCAGTTCCATCTCGTCGAACTGGCAGCCGGCATTGCCGAAGGCGCGGATCGCCCGCGTCGTCTTGAAGCAGTAGCCGGCGTTCTTGTAGATCGAGTTGCGATAGAACCAGAGTTCGTCGCAGCTCATGGCGTCATGGTTCAGTTGCGCCGAGGCGCCCGGAACCAGCGCGGCGGAAAAGGCGGCGGCAAGAATCCAGCGCTTTGGCATGGCGGCATCCCGTGCAGGTCGACGCCGGCAGGAAAGCCCCGCCACCGCGACAGTGCAATGAGGAAGCGCAAGCCTGGGGGAGACACCGCGCCTAGGCCGGCCGATGACAAAGGTCCGGAGCGCTCTCGGGCAGCACGTACTTCCGGCGTGCCTGCCAATCCCGCGGTGTCCCGGCGGCGCGGACCAGATTGGCCGCGAACGTCGCCATCGAATGCTGCGACACCACCGATCCCCGATCCAGGTTGACACGGATGGTGCGGATCTGCGGATTGCAAGCGCTGGCCGGCGCGAACTGGCGCTGGACGAACCGCAGGTAGGCCAGCACTTCGCCATGCTCGTAGACACGATCGATCTTCAGCCGGCTGAGATCGCGCGTATCCGAATGCACGTCATGGTATCCCGTCACGATGCTCGGATCGAAGGCGATAACGCGGGTGATGCGGTTGTCGACATAGGCGGCCTGCTGGGCCAGACCGCCCCCCAGAGAGTGTCCGACGGCGGTGATGAGCGGGGACTTTCCCCCGCACAGCCGGCGCATCTGGTCCACCAGACGGCGCGTATGATCCTGCACCTGTTCGTACTGGTCATTGATCGGCAACAGGCGAAGGAACCAGTGGAAATTCGTCAGCCAGTCGTTGATCTCACGAAAATCCGTGCCGCGAAACGCAAGCACGACCTCGCGGCACTGTTTGCGCACCCAGATTTCATAGGCCATGCCCGGCAGGTTGAACAGGCACTGACCGATCAGCTTGCGGTCCCGGCCGCAGGTCAGCGGACCATTCTCGTGGTGCTGTGCACGGGGATTGTCGACGCTGCCCGCATGGTGCCAGTCTGCAAGCCAGGCCGCGACCTGGCCGGCCAGTGGGCGCCCCCTGTCGTCCTTGTCCTCGATCAAAGCCTGCCAGCGCTCGCCGGCGGCATCGGCGTCGCCATAGGCGCGCACCGCCATCAGCGCGTACGGCACGTAGTAGCCTGCCAGCTCGCTGGCCTTCAGCGGATCCCGCGCCATGTCCCGCTGGACAGTGCTGTCGTAACCGCCCAGTCGCACGATCGCCGTGCCTTTGGGCTGTTCCGGGTGATACTGCGCGCACGCGGTCAACCCGACCGCAAGAAGGCCCAGCACCACGATCCGTATCGACAAGCGTCCGATCATGGCCCGCGCCCCCCGTTCCCATCAAAGATCAGGGCGTGGCGGATTTCAAGCCGGCATGCCTGGCGGTTCACCCCGCCTTCGCCGCCCGCCGCGCCCTGGTGAGCAGGAACTCGGTGTATCCGTTCGGCTGCTTCAGCCCCTTGAAGACCAGATCGCAGGCCGCCTTGAACGCGACGCCATCATAGCCCGGCGCCATCGGCTTGTAGGCCGGGTCGCCGGCGTTCTGCCGGTCCACGACCTTGGCCATGCGCTTCAGCGTCGAGCGCACCTGCGCCCTGGTGCACACGCCGTGATGCAGCCAGTTGGCAATGTGCTGGGAGGAGATACGCAGCGTCGCGCGGTCCTCCATCAGGCCAACATCGTGGATGTCCGGCACCTTGGAGCAGCCGACGCCTTGGTCGACCCAGCGCACGACATAGCCAAGAATGCCCTGCGCGTTGTTGTCGAGCTCCTGCTTGACCGCCTCCGGATCGAAATTCGATCTCGCCAGCGGGATGGTGAGGATGTCCGAAAGCTTGGCCCGCGCCCGGCTCGCGAGCTCCTTCTGGCGGGCGAACACATCCACCTCGTGGTAGTGCAACGCATGCAGCGTCGCGGCCGTTGGCGAGGGCACCCAGGCGGTGTTGGCGCCGGCCTTCGGATGGCCGACCTTGGCCTTCAGCATGTCGGCCATGCGATCCGGCATCGCCCACATGCCCTTGCCGATCTGCGCCTTGCCCGGCAGGCCGCGCAGCATGCCGACATCGACGTTCGAATCCTCATAGGCGGAGAGCCAGACCGAGGTGCGGATGTCGCCCTTGCGCACCATCGGCCCGGCTTCCATCGAGGTGTGGATCTCGTCGCCGGTGCGATCAAGGAAGCCGGTGTTGATGAACACCACGCGGTTCTTCGCGGCGAGAATGCAGGCCGAGAGGTTGATCGTCGTGCGACGCTCCTCGTCCATGATGCCCATTTTCAGCGTGTTCTTCGCCATGCCGAGCATGGCCTCGACCTTGCCGAACAGCCGGTCCGCCAGCTTCACCTCGTCCGGGCCGTGCATCTTCGGCTTGACGATATAGACCGAGCCGGCGCGGCTGTTGCGAATGCCGTCCTTCTTCTTCAGGTCGTGCAGAGCGATCAGCGAAGCGACAGCGCAATCGATCGCCGTCTCGGGCATGTCCTTGCCCTTCTCGTCGCGCACCATGTCGATCATCATGTGCTTGCCGACGTTGCGCACCAGCATCAGCGAGCGGCCCGGCAGCGTCACGGTCCCGCCCTTCGGCGCGGTGAAGCTGAGATCGCCGTTGAGCTTGCGGACAAGCTTCTTGCCGTCCTTCTCCATGTCGGCGGTCAGCGTGCCCTTCATCAGGCCGAGCCAGTTGCGGTAGACCTCGACCTTGTCCTCCGCATCCACCGCCGCGACCGAATCCTCCATGTCCATGATGGTGGTCAGCGCGGATTCGGCGATCACATCGGCGACGCCGGCCGGGTCGGTCTTGCCGATGGCGTGGGCGCGGTCGATCTTGATGATGAAGTGCAGCCCGTTGTGGGCGATCAGGATCGAGCCCGGCTTGCCGGCATCGCCGGTGTAGCCGGCGAAGGCCTTCCTGTTGGCCAGCTTCGCCGTCTTCTTGCCCATCTCGACGACAAGCGCGCCGTTCTCCACGCGATAGCCCGTGGCGTCGGCATGCGAGCCCTTGGTCAGCGGCGCGGCCTGATCCAGCACGGCCTTGGCCTTGGCGACGACGAGCGCCCCTCGCGCGGGGTTGTAGCCCTTGCCCCGCGCCGCAGCGCCCTCGTCCGGAATGGCATCCGTACCGTAGAGCGCGTCATAGAGGCTGCCCCAGCGGGCGTTGGCGGCGTTCAGCGCGTAGCGGGCATTCGAGACCGGCACCACGAGCTGCGGTCCGGCGATGCGGGCGATCTCGGCGTCAACGTTCTTCGTCTTGACCACGCCCTCGCCGGGCTCCGGCCGGAGATAGCCGATCTCCTTCAGGAAGGCCTCGTATTCGCCCTGCTTGAAGGCCTTGCCCTTGCGCGCGGCATGCCAGGCGTCGATCTGCTTTTGCAGCCTGTCGCGAACTTTCAGCAGCCGCCGGTTCTTCGGCGCGAAATCCTTCAGAACCCCGGCGAGGCCCGACCAGAACTGCTCCTGTGTCACGCCCGTGCCCGGCAGCGCCTCCTTGTTGACGAAGTCGAAGAGGTTCTGCGCGACGGTCAGGCCGTGGGTCGAGACGGTTTTCATGGGGCGTCCTTCGGTTGAATCGTGGCCGCCTCTAAATCACAGCGGTCAGGCGGCGAAAAGGGCGAAGCGACCGAAGGATTTCCAAAATCGCAAGGCGAATGGGGCGATTTCGTTGAAATCCGTCAACCGCATGCTATGATAGCATCCTGCTATCATCCGGAGGTCCGCCATGGGCCAGATTCTTGTGCGCAATCTCGACGACGGCGTCATCGCCCGGCTCAAGTCCAAGGCCAAGCGCGACGGCAAATCGCTGGAGCAGACGGCGCGCGAGGCCCTCACCTCCGCCGTCCGTCCTTCGCGCGCGGAAGTGATCGCCGAATTGGACCGCATCCGGGCGATGAGCAAGCCCTCGGCCGTCACCAGCGTTGAACTTCTCCGCGCCTTCCGGGACGGCGATGACCCTGATTGTTGACGCCTCTGTTGCCGCCAAATGGCTGTTTGACGAGATTGGCAGCGCCGAGGCGCACGCCATTGCCGAGCGGCCCGACTTGGTCGCGCCGGAGTTCCTGATGCTGGAATGCCACCATATCCTGTGGAAGCGCTACAGGCGACAGGAAACGACCTGGGCCGCCGTCATCGAACTGCAAGTGGGGCTGCAATTGGCGTTCGAGACGTTTTTTCCGGATGCAGACTTGCGCCCGCGCGCGGTCGAACTCAGCCTCTCCCACAGCCTCGCCATCTACGATTGCCTTTACATCGCCCTCGCCCGGAGCCAGCGCGCGCCGCTCATCACCGCCGACGACCGCCAGTTCGCCGCCGCGCGCAAGGCCGGGGTCGAGGTAGAGATGTTGTGAGGGCGGGGGTCGGCGCGACAATGCAGGCCCAGCGGCGCTGTCATTCCGGGGCGCTCCTTCAGGAGCGAGCCCGGAATCCATCTTTCTTCAGGCCAGGCGCAAAATATGGATTCCGGACTTGGCTGCGCCAATCCGGAATGACACCGCGACGCGGCAATCCAGAAAAAGCGCTGCAGAAGAGGGCTGGATTGCTTCGTTGGGCATAGCCCTCCTCGCAATGACGGGCGCCCCCTGCCTCCTGCCCTCACAGCGGCAGGTTGTCGTGCTTCTTCCAAGGCTGTTCCAGCTTCTTGGTGCGCAGCATGGCCAGCGCCCGGGCGATGCGCCGGCGGGTGCCGTGCGGCATGATCACCTCGTCGATGTAGCCGCGCTCGGCCGCGACGAAGGGCGAGAGGAAGCGCTCCTCGTATTCCTTTGTGCGCTGGGCGATCTTCTCGGCGTTGCCGATGTCCTGCCGGAAGATGATTTCCACCGCGCCCTTCGCGCCCATCACCGCGATCTGCGCCGTCGGCCAGGCGTAGTTGACGTCGCCGCCGATGTGCTTTGAGGCCATCACGTCATAGGCGCCGCCATAGGCCTTACGCACGATGATCGTCACCAACGGCACGGTGCACTGGGCATAGGCGAACAGCAGCTTCGCGCCGTGCTTGATCAGGCCGCCGTATTCCTGCGCCGTTCCCGGCAGGAAGCCCGGCACGTCCTCGAAGGTGACGATGGGGATGTTGAAGGCGTCGCAGAAGCGCACGAACCGCGCCGCCTTGCGGCTGGCGTCGGCGTCCAGGACCCCGGCCAGCACCATCGGCTGGTTGGCGACGAAGCCGACCGAGCGCCCCTCGATGCGCGCGAAGCCGGTGATGATGTTTTTCGCAAAACTCTCCTGGATTTCGAAGAAATCGCCCTCGTCCACAACCTTCAGGATCAGTTCCTTCATGTCATAGGGCTTGTTCGGATTGTCCGGCACCAGCGTGTCGAGGCTCATCTCGACGCGGTCGATCATGTCGAAGGAGGGCCATTGCGGCGCGCCGTCGGTGTTGTTGGCCGGCAGGAAGTCGATCAGCCGGCGCATCTGCAGCAGCGCCTCAAGGTCGCTGTCATAGGCCCCGTCCGCCACGGAAGACTTGGTGGTGTGGATCGAGGCGCCGCCGAGCTCCTCCGAGGTCACGGTCTCGTTGGTGACGGTCTTCACCACCTCCGGCCCGGTGACGAACATGTAGGAGGTGTCGCGCACCATGAAGATGAAATCGGTCATCGCCGGGGAATAGACGTCGCCGCCGGCGCAGGGGCCCATGATCAGCGAGATCTGCGGGATCACGCCCGAGGCAATGACGTTGCGCTTGAACACCTCGCCATAGCCGCCGAGCGCGGCGACGCCTTCCTGAATGCGTGCGCCGCCGGCATCGAACAGGCCGATGATCGGGGCGCGCATCTTCAGCGCCATGTCCTGAATCTTGCAGATCTTCTGCGCATGCGTCTCGGAGAGCGAGCCGCCGAACACGGTGAAATCCTTGGCGAAGACGAAGACCGTGCGCCCGTTCACCGTGCCCCAGCCGGTGACGACGCCGTCGCCCGGCATCTTTGTCTTTTCCATGCCGAACTCGGTGGAGCGATGCTCCACAAACATGTCGAATTCCTCGAAGGAGCCGGCATCCATCAAAAGCTCGATGCGCTCCCGGGCGGTCAGCTTGCCTTTGGCGTGCTGTGCCTTGATGCGCGCCTCGCCGCCGCCGATGCGGGCGTTGGCGCGGCGGACTTCCAGCTTTTCGAGAATGTCCTTCATGGTCTCACCCCTTATGTCGAAAGTCGCGACAAGCGACCGTTCGGCGCCACTCAAAAATTTCTCAGCCAGCGGATCAAGATGAGAAACCTTTTGAAAGGAACCAAATCTCGACGGGTTCCCCGTCCTGAGATTTGGCGTCACATCGTTGGCAAGCGGCATAACATCGGGGCGGCCACGGTCAATCCGCCCTTTT
>DAOMXN010000104.1:0-8290 GCA_035437025.1 Beijerinckiaceae bacterium
GAGGCGAGAAATGGATTCTCGGACCTTGTCGTAGTAGCGCCCATTCTTGGCCCATCCTGTCCGGCACCATGGATTTCGGCATGGGGCACTGGACCTCCTTCGCGCAGGTTCTGGTTTCGCGGCTGGGCGTTCCCATCCATGCCATCCGCCTGGCGCAGGGCGACAGCGACCGGCTGAACGTCGGCGGCGGTTCGGGCGGGTCGAAGTCGATGCAGGTGGCGGGCGAGGCAATCGTGCAGGCCAGCGCCGTGGTCATCGAGAAAGGCCGCATTCTGGCTTCGCACCTGTTCGAGGCTGGCGTCGACGACATCGCCTTCGCCAACGGCGTGTTCCGCGTCGCCGGAACGGACCGCGGCATCGCCATTCTCGATCTGGCGGCACGCCTGCGCGCCGGCACGCTGCGCCTGCCCGAGGATGCGCCGAAGACGCTCGATGCCGATGCGGTCATCGACGGTGTGCCGATGACGTTTCCGAACGGATGCCACGTGGCCGAGGTCGAGATCGACCCGGAAACCGGCGCCACCCGCGTGGCGCGTTACACCGCCGTCACCGACTCCGGGACCGTGGTCAATCCGATGCTGCTCGAGGGGCAGGTGCATGGCGGGGTCGTGCAGGGCATCGGCCAGGCGCTGATGGAACACACCGTCTTCGACGAGCATGGCCAGCTCCTGACCGGCTCCTTCATGGATTACTGCCTGCCGCGCGCCGACACCGTGCCGTTCATCGCCAGCGAAAGCCTGCCGTCCCCTGCCAGGAGCAACACGCTCGGCATCAAGGGCGTGGGCGAATCGGGCTGCGCCGGGGCGCTGACCTCGGTGATGAACGCCGTCGTGGATGCGCTGTCGGTCTACGGCATCCGCCATCTCGACATGCCCGCAACGCCGGAGCGCGTCTTCGCGGCGATCCGGGCCGCCCGCGACGGCAGGAGCTGAAGCGAAACGTCGCCCTGCCTCAGGGCGCCCAATAATACAACTGCAAATTGTTCTTTACAAATCTACAACCATAGACAAAGTTCGTTTCAGGATTGCAGGCCGCGCGATCAAAGACCGTGGGTGGGCGACATGAAGGATAGTTTGGGTGCATCAGGTGCTGACTTGGGCGTCAGGACGATCATCGCCCAGCTGGAGGCGGCGTCAACCCTGCTGAAGTTTGCGGCAGATGACCTCGAGTCCTATGCGGATCGGGCCGATACGGGAGTACGCGACTCCTTGCGCGGAATCGTCCGTGCGCTGCAGAAAAACGCCGCTTCCCTGTTCGAGAATGCGCTTTATCTCGACCGGGTCGAGCAAAGGGATGACGAGGACGAGATTGCCGGCTGGCCCCTGCCCAGTCCCGCGAGGCGCGCGAGCCAGGCCTAGCGAAAGACACGGCAAAGTTGTGTAAAGACTCGCAATGCACGCATAACGTTTAATTAGGACTTGAACGGCAAGGTGGCGACCGACGAGACATGCACGTCTCGGTTGTAGGTCCCACTGATAGGTGTGTTCATGTCCAGTGTTTCGTTCTCCAAGGCCGTGCGCCAGAACCTGATCTCGCTGCAGGAGACGGCGGAAAAGATTTCTGTCGCGCAGAATCGCCTTTCGACCGGAAAGAAGGTCAACTCGGCGCTCGACAACGCCACGAACTTCTTCACCGCCGCGGGCCTCAACAGCCGCGCCAACGATCTTTCGCTGCTGCTCGACGGCATCTCCAACGCGGTGAAGACGGTGGATGCGGCCAACAACGGCATCACCTCGATCACCCGCCTCGTGGAATCGGCCCAGTCCACCGCGCGCCAGGCGCTCTCGGACAAGTCGTCCGCCAGTTACAACTCGCTGGAAGGCGCCGCCACGATCAACCTGACCGGTTCCACCGGCACGACCGCCAAAGACCAGGGGATGAATCAGACGCTCGCCAACGTCGGCTTCGCCGATGGCGATACGTTCTCGCTGTCCACCACCAAGAACGGCGTCACCAAGTCGTTCTCCTACGATCTGACCACCGTCGGCACCAAGAAGGTGTCCGATCTCGTCGCCGCTATCAACGCTTCGGGCGTCGCGACGGCGGAAGTCACCGATGCCGGCAAGCTGAAGATTTCCGGCGCCGCGGACGAGCAGGTCGCGCTCCAGCTGAACTCGGCCGACGGCAACACCACTGCCGGAAACGCGGACGTTGCGACCGGCCTCGGCTTCACCCAGTCCACCGGCGGCACGACAACGGTCACCAACGCCGAAGGCGCTGCCAACGGCGATCGCGACTCGACGCTGATCACACTTGCGGCTGGCACGGCCTCGGTGAACCGTGCGGCGCTGGTGACGCAGTACAACGAGATCCTCAAGCAGGTGAACAAGCTCGCGGATGACGCCAGTTTCAACGGCGTCAACCTGCTGAAGGGCGGCGTCGGCGTGCTCAAGGTCGCCTTCAACGAGAAGGTCGGCTCGGCCAAGAACGAACTGTCGGTGGATGGCATCGACCTGACCAAGACCGGGCTGAGCCTCTCCGACGCCACGACGCTGGACGACAGCGAGGCCACCAACAAGCTGACCGAACTGACCAACGCGCTGACCAAGCTGCGCACCTCGACCTCGACCTTCGGCTCGAACCTGGCGATCATCCAGTCGCGTCAGGACTTCACCAAGGCGACGATCAACACGCTGAAGGCGGGTGCGGACAATCTGGTGCTCGCCGACAACAACGAGGAGGGCGCCACGCTGCTCGCGCTGCAGACCCGCCAGCAGCTCGCCTCCACCGCGCTGTCGCTGTCGAACCAGCAGGATCAGGCGGTGCTGCGCCTGTTCGGCTAAGCGCCTCGCCGGTAGCAAGGCGGCGTCTTCTCCCACTCGGGACGCCGTCGGCGGGCGGTCGGGCAACCGGCCGCCCGTTACCATTTCATGATCAATTCGCATGCTGCCTCTGCCATTCCCGTGGTTCCCGTTCGACATCGGCGAGGCTATGAGCCATGCTCAAGAAAATGGCCGTGGGGAGACAGCACCGGCATGAGCAAGGACCTGTATTCGGGCGCGCTGATCTATCATCGCCTGCCGCGACCGGGAAAACTGGAAATCCAGCCAACCAAGCCGCTCGGCAACCAGCGCGATCTGGCGCTGGCCTATTCGCCGGGCGTGGCGGCGGCCTGCGAGGCGATCAAGGATGATCCGGCCGAGGCCGCCAACCTGACGACGCGCGGCAATCTGGTGGCGGTGGTGTCCAACGGCACGGCGGTTCTGGGGCTTGGCGACATCGGCCCGCTTGCCTCCAAGCCGGTGATGGAAGGCAAGGCCGTCCTGTTCAAGAAGTTCGCCGGCATCGATGTGTTCGACATCGAGGTGCAGGAGAAGAACGTCGACAAGCTGGTTGACGTGGTGGTGGCGCTGGAGCCGACCTTCGGCGGCATCAACCTTGAGGACATCAAGGCGCCGGAGTGCTTTGAGGTCGAACGGCTCTGCCGCGAGCGCATGAACATTCCGGTGTTCCATGACGACCAGCACGGAACGGCCATCATCGTCGCGGCGGCCGTGCGCAACGGTCTGGCGCTGGTCGGCAAGGATATCGCCAAGGTCAAGATCGTCGCCTCGGGCGCCGGCGCGGCGGCGCTGGCCTGCCTCAACCTGCTCGTCTCGCTCGGTGCCAGCCGCAAGAATATCTGGGTCACCGACATCGAGGGCGTCGTCTATCAGGGCCGCAAGGAGCTGATGGACCCGTGGAAGGGAAAGTTCGCCCAGAAGACGACGAAGCGAAAGCTCGCAGAGGTCATCGACGGGGCGGACGTGTTCCTCGGTCTCTCCGCCGGTGGTGTGCTCAAGCCGGAGATGGTGCGCTCTATGGCAGGGCGTCCGCTCATCCTGGCGCTTGCCAATCCGACGCCGGAGATCATGCCGGAGGAGGCGCTTGCCGTGCGTCCGGATGCCATGATCTGCACCGGCCGTTCGGATTACCCCAATCAGGTCAACAACGTCCTGTGTTTCCCCTACATCTTCCGTGGCGCGCTCGACTGCGGCGCCACCACCATCAACGAGGAGATGAAGCTCGCGGCCGTCGAGGCGATCGCGGCGCTGGCGCGGGAGGCGCCTTCGGATGTGGTGGCGCGGGCCTATGGCGGGGAATCGCGCGTGTTCGGCTCGGACATGCTCATTCCCTCGCCCTTCGATCCGCGACTGATCCTGCGCATCGCGCCGGCGGTGGCGAAGGCGGCGATGGACTCGGGCGTCGCGGCCCGGCCGATCGCCGATCTTTCGGCCTATGGCGAGAGCCTGCAACGCTTCGTGTTCCGCTCCGGCTTCGTCATGAAGCCGATGTTCAACGCGGCGCGCGCCAATCCCAAGACGGTGATCTACGCCGACGGCGAGGACGAGCGGGTGCTGCGCGCGGCGCAGGTGGTGCTGGAGGACGGGCTGGCGCGGCCGGTGCTGGTCGGCCGTCCCGGTGTCATCGAGACGCGGCTCAAGCGCTTCGGCCTTGCCATCCGTCCGGGGCGCGATTTCGAACTGGTCAACCCGGAGGACGATCCGCGCTACCGCGATTACGTGCAGACCTATCTCGATGTCGCCGGCCGCAAGGGCATCTCGCCGGAAGCGGCGCGCACGCTGGTGCGCACCTCCACCACGGTGATTGCGGCGCTGGCGCTGCGCCGGCGCGAGGTCGATGCGATGATCTGCGGCCTGGAAGGGCGGTTCCGCTCCAAGCTGCGGCTGATCGAGGAGATCATCGGCCTCCAGCCCGGCATGCGCGATTTCGCCGCCATGAGCCTGATGATCACGCAAAAAGGCCATTACTTCCTGGCCGACACCCATGTGCAGCCGGACCCGAGCGCCGAATCGATCGCCGAAATCGCCATCGCCTGCGCCGAGCATGTGGAACGCTTCGGCATCGCGCCCAAGATCGCGCTGGTGTCGCATTCCGATTTCGGCGCGCATGACACGCCGTCGGCGCGCAAGATGCGCGAGGCGCTGGCGATCGTGCGCTCGCGCGCGCCGGGGCTGGAGATCGACGGCGAAATGGAGGGCGACACCGCGCTGGTCCAGGCCGTGCGCGAGCGCGTGTTGCCGTCCTCGACGCTGAAGGGGCAGGCCAACATTCTCGTCATGCCGAACCTCGACGCCGCCAACATCGCCTACCAGTTCGCCAAGGTCCTGGCCGATGCGCTTCCCGTCGGGCCGATCCTGCTCGGCACCGCCCTGCCGGCGCACGTGCTCACCAGTTCGGTCACGGCGCGCGGCGTCGTCAACATGACCGCGATCGCCGTGGCGGAGGCGCAGACGGTAGCGCTGGCGCCCAGCGTGGCGGCGGATCTCGCGGCGGGGTAGGGGGCGGCCGCCAGCGCGACCGCCTCGTGCAGCACGTACTCAGATCCGTCGTGAGATGTCGTGTTCGTACTTCAGGGACAGGATATCCTGTCGCCGCGATTCAACAGAATTCCAACAGGAACCGCCAATTTCAAAACGACTTTTGCAGCCAGATGGTGGCTGTCGTGCGCTGGGTTGATGCGCCATTCATGGCGATGCGCGGCAAGGTGATGTCGCTGTGCGACCAGCCGACCTCCAGCCCGACCTTGACCATCAGAGCGGGTTTCCAGACCACATTCATCGCATATCGTGAAACATCGATCAGACCGGTTGTGGAGGTGCGGCTGGGAACACGCAGGGCGTAGCGGCTGGCATAGGCGCTGGTGGAAACCTTGTCCGTCCAGGCACTGGTCAGCGAGGTCAGCGCGCTCCAGCCATTGGCGATCTCGCCTCCGGTCAGAAGGTTCAGCGCATCGGTGCTGTCGAGCTGCGACCCGATGAAGACCGGTCCTCCGAGCGTGCCGCCTGCCTGCGCCAGCAGGGTATGGGTGACGCTCCCGATGGTGAAGTCCCGAGAAGCGCCCAGCAGGAAGGCACTTGCCAGCCGTGTTGGCCGACCATCCGCCCGGCGCAGTTCGCGCAGCGCGCCTGAAGCGTGCAGGGTCAACGTGTCGCCCTCGTAGAGCACGCGACCGATCAGATCGGGCCAGCGCGCGCCTGTCGCCGTCGCCGCGCCGGCCGCAAGCGCCGTCGCCGCGTCTGGCGGGTTTTCAGCAGATGCCGTCGCCGAAAGAGTTTCGGTCAGTTGCAGCGTATAGGCCAGCATGGTCGCCTGCCGCGCCGGCGTGCGGGCGGAAAACGCGAAATCCGCACCGTCGAAAAACACGAAGGTGGATACATCGCGGCCGACCTTGAGCGGGCCGACCGAGATCGTCGCCCGGTCCAGCACGAAATCGTCGCCGGAACGCCTGGCGATGGTCAGGCCAGTGGCGATATTCCAGCCATCGGCATTGGTCATCGCGTCCAGTCTGGCGGTGCTGGTCAGGGGGAAGGTGATCACATCCTGGCCGCGAAGCCGCGCAACCCCGCGCTTTTGCAGCGCAAACGAATCCGAAGTGACGCCCGCATTGATCGATCCGCCGAAGGCGATGCAAGTTACGCCGTCGGGCGCCAGCCAGCCGCGCACGGCCTCCTCGTCGAAGTCCTCGTCATCCTCGTCATCGTCATCGTCATCGTCATCTTCGTCATCATCATCTTCGTCATCGTTCGCGGCGACCGGCGGCTTGGCGAAGATTGGCGTCAACTCCGGCTGCTGTGGGACGATGCAGGCGCGCAGCCGCTGCGTCGAAGGCGGGCGCAGCGACGCCGCCTCGGCGGACGGAAGAACATCGAGCGAAGAGGCAAGCAACAGGACTGCAAGGCAGAAAAGGTTCCACTGCAACCGGAGGAGCAAACGACGCGCCATTACGCTCAACTTCCGGTGGTCCTGTTCGCATCCGGCAAAGTGCCGACCGCCCTGTCAAAATGTAAGCCCGCGAGGTCGCGCCCTGTCAAGCGAAGCGGCGCGGCCAAAGCGGGAGGGCCCGGGCAATTCGGGGACAGGCAATTCGGCAATTCGGGGACAGAATTCGGGGACAAGAATTCGGGAGAATTCGGGGACAGGATATCAATTGACAAAATATGCGGCGCGGCGAGGATGGCGCTTATGGCCCGGCTGTCGCGCATCGTCATCCCGCAGGTTCCCCATCATGTTACGCAACGCGGCAACCGCCGGGCGCCGATCTTCTTCGAGCCCGGCGACCAGGCACTTTACCTTGACCTGATGGCCGAGCGCTGCCGCAAGGCCGGGGTCGCCTGCTGGGCCTGGTGCCTGATGCCGAACCATGTGCATCTCATCCTCACGCCCCCGGACGCCGACAGTCTGTCGCGCGCCGTGGGCGAGGCGCATCGGCGTTACACCGGCTTCGTTAACGCACGGGCGCGCCAGACCGGACACCTGTTCCAGAGTCGGTTCGCCTCCGTCGCGATGGACGATGCGCACCTGCTGGCGGCGGTGCGCTATGTCTCGCTCAACCCCGTCAGGGCGGGGCTGGTGCGCCAGGCGCAGGACTGGGAATGGTCGAGCGTGCGGGCGCATCTCGCCGGGCGCGACGACCGGCTGGTGCGCGTGCGGCCGGTGCTGGAGCGCGTCGGAGCGTTTACGGAATTGCTTGAGGAAGACGCGCCGGGCTTCGCTGCGCTGCGCAAGGCCGAGACGACGGGGCGGCCGTTGGGAAGCGAAACCTTCCTCGCTCGCGCCGAGCGTCTGTTGGGTCGCCCGCTTGCGCCGGGAAAGCGTGGGCCGAAACCGAAGGGGTGAAGGCGCGGCGGACTGCGAACCTCCTTCCTGCCCTCAACTTATTCAACCGATTTTCAACCTATTTTGGGGACAGGATATCAATTGCAGAAATTATGAGAAGCGCGGAGTGTGGGATTAATTCTGTAATTGATATCCTGTCCCCGTAATCGACCCTGTCCCCGTAATCGACCACCGTCAAGCGATAGCGATAGGAATACGTCGGCCCGCCGCAGCCGCTGATCGCGAGCGCGCCGATCGCCCCAAGGCCGCCGAGGAATGCGCGCCGCTTCATGCTGCGCGCTCCAGAGCAAGCCCGGCGAGAGGGGATGACTTATGGACCAGGTCCTCCGCCCTTCCGGCCAAGCCGGCCCACAAACGCCGCGAAACACCCGGAAACGCGCGCAAAACGCCCCGAATTCGCCGGCAATCGAATGCTTGCACGCACTCGTGCAGTGCTTGGCCCGCCGCCCCATGCGCAATCATGAACGCCCCGCATTGCGATCCAGCCGCAGTTAACGCTGTGGATTTACTTGTCGTCAACGGGCGAATTCTGGGGGCATTCTTGCAGGCGGAGGCGCGCCGCCCCTCACGCCGCCATGGCGACGGCGTCCTGCAGCACATGGACCTTGTTGCGGCCGCCGGACTTGGCCTCGCGCAGCGCCTGGCCGGCGCGGCGGATCAGGTCGTCGAG